>CALBVI010000354.1 GCA_937969395.1 uncultured Spongiibacteraceae bacterium
AATAATCCATGGGGCATGTAAATTTTCTATTCCCTGACTTAATAGTTCGCCCAAGCTAGGAGTTGGTGGAGGCAAACCAAAGCCTAAAAAATCCAGCGAGGTTAATGCGGTAATACCGCCGGCTATGGAAAAAGGAATAAAGGTAATAATGATAGATAAGCTATTGGGTAAAATATGCTTAAAGATAATTCTTGGTGTACTTGCGCCCAAGGCTTTTGCTGCCAATACATAGTCCCGTGTTTTTTCTTTGTATGTCGCGGTACGCATATACCATGTCATACCCATCCAACTGAATGCGACCATAATAGCTATCAACATCCAGAAGCTGGGAACAATAATTGACGCAACAATCATGATGACATAGAGAAAAGGAATATTTGACCAAATTTCAATTAGGCGCTGAAACAAGAGATCAAACACGCCTCCCCAGTAACCCATCAAACAACCTAAGCTAATACCGATAAGATAATTACACGCTAGGAGAAACAAAGAGAAAAATATCGCTATGCGGAAGCCGTAGGCTAAGCGAGCGACAATATCACGGCCAACTTTGTCAGTTCCCAAATAATGCTGATGTTCAAGTGAGGGAGCATATGGAGGGTAACTACCTTCCAACAAATGATTTTCAAAAGCGTTGTACGGTACGATGGGTAAAATTAACCAGTTATCACTTTTCTGTTGAGAGAATGTCTCGGCTAAATCGCGGTAATTAGTTTCGTACTTATAGCCTAAGTCAAAAACTTCACCTGGTATAACATCACCGTAGATAGGAAAATAGAGTTCGCCTTCATACTTTACGACGAGGGCGCGACTATTAATAAATAGCTCGGCCAATAATGATAAGAAGATTAAGCTCACAATAATAATTGAAGACCAATAACCGCGCTTAACCGATCGAAACCGATTAAACTTTTTGATGGTTAATGGATTAAAACGTAGTAACAACTTAAGCCCCAAACTTTATTCTAGGATCAACTAATGCCACACAGATATCTGACAAAATATTACCGACTAGCGAAAGTAGAGAACCAATTACTAGTATCCCCATAACAACGGGATAGTCTCGCTCTACCAATGACTCATATCCCAACAAACCAAAGCCATCGATATTAAATATTTTTTCGATTAAGAAAGAGCCCGCTAAAAACAGCGTTATATTTTCACCAAAATGCGTTGCTATAGGGATAATACTATTGCGCATCGCATGCTTCACAATCGCACGTTTAAATTCTAGACCCTTCGCCATTGCTGTCCGTACATAATCTGCGGCGAGATTATCCAAGAGGCTATTTTTCATCATGAACGTCATCACCGCAAAACCGCCTGACATATAAGCAATCAACGGTAATACGGAGTGCTTAACCAAATCACAAATTTTTCCCCACAGCGTCAGCTCATCAAAGTTAATACTGACAAAACCACTTAATGGAAACCATTCAAGATAAAAAGCGAAGATGGTTATAACGATAATCCCCACAACATAGCTGGGCACTGCATAACCAATAAACACTAAAACGGAAGTAATATTATCTAATTTACTTTTATGTTTAATCGCCTTCAATACACCCAAGGGAATACAAACAGCGTAAGTGAGTATCATAGTTAGCAAGCCATAATAAATTGAGATCGGTAGACGTTGCTTTATCGAATCCCAAACAGGCTCACCATAACGAGTGGAATACCCTAAATCTAAATGGACCACATCATTTAACCAAATGACATAACCGACCAATAGTGGTTTATCAAAGCCATAATATTCACGTAGCTGCTGCATTTGATCATCGGACAGCGTTGAGCTGCCAATGCTGCCAGCTGAAGAACTTGACGAAGAGAGCTGCGCCTCTGCCATCATTTGCTCTATCGGTCCACCGGGAACCATTCGCGTGACGACAAACACAAGAAAAGTAATACCAATAAAGGTAGGGATAATTAATAAAAAACGACGGGTAAAATAGGCTGTCATAGTTCGCCCATAAAACAACCAATACCTTCATAGGTAAAGGTACATGCGGCTAACACATAGAAAGTGGGCTTGTTAGCTTTACTAAAACTGTAACGTTCTGTGTTCAAATCAAAGACCGTGAAATTGTATATTCTAAACAAAATCAGACTCACTAAAGCACCGACTTGTTCCGTAAACCTCATTATAAATGAGGTTATCACTCCTTGATTAGCGCCAAAATATTATTACTGAGCAACAGATCAAAATATCGGCGATTTATGCTGTGGTTATTGTATTACAACTGGCTGCTAGTTTGAGGATTTTATTATCATATATAGTGATTGTTAAGCTCACCTCGCTGCAACCGCCTTTGTTCTCTTAAATGCTGTAATATTCTGATCAGATTTAAACTTGGCTTTAGCTCAATTGCTCCCGCTGAAGACTGGAATATTAAATTTAAGCCACAGGTGCTTAATCCAACTGCACGACTTGAATTAAATTTTGCAATTTTAACGGCCTTATAAGGAAATAAGCCTCTCCATCCACTTGGCTTAGCAATTTCACAAGGCCAAAAACCCAAATAACAAACAAAGCGATAGAGCATTTGTGAATCAGCTCTCTCCCAATTAATCATAGAACCCATCATGCTTCTTTTCCGATTATTGGCAGGCGGAGTTGGCGAATCTTCTTGTTGAGGAATCACTTTGATACCTCTTCGCTGCTCCATATCATTAAGTAGTTTTACTATCGCAACTGCAGCTGAGTCGTTAACCCTTTTTGCCAATGTTCTTTTTTC
>CALBVI010000355.1 GCA_937969395.1 uncultured Spongiibacteraceae bacterium
AGGACGGAACCGACTTTTTTGGGAAGTCATATTCGTTCGGCGATCAAGTCGTGGTCTATCCTGGTAACCGGGTCGTCTGTCTTGTTGACAAGGTTTACCCGCAAGTGGTTAGAGTATCGAGAAATCCAACTTCGGATCTAAATTGCGTAGCAGAATGTCAGTATCTATTCAATTGTGATAGCAATGCATGGCTGCAAAAAGTTGATGGAGGGTTGGTTTCCGTTCCAGCTGCCGCGGCACCGTCTGTTGGTTTGTTTGTTGGAACGATAGACGCTAGAGACTTTGCGTGTAAATATGAAGAGTTGGGGTTGGTCTATTGCAATAATTATCAGCAATCATACGAACATCAAGACATCTGCGTTAATGCGTGCGTAGGGTCCGCAACGACCATTAACTTCACGATCCCGATTGAGACCGGAGACGGTACCGATTTTACAATCGACTGGGGCGATGGTTCGGTTCAGACATTCGCAGACGGCTCAACGCCTACGCATACATACGCTGAACCTTATAGTGGGCCATGGAAGATATCGTTTGAGAGCTGTTCTTCTCCTGTGTTTGCTCTGGCTTCAGCTACTGGCCAGTTCACCTATCTAGACGCTTCTTGTGGTTGCCACTGATAAAACAGCTAGATTGCTGTTATAGAATTTAATTGAACGGTTATAAGTAACAAACCGTAACTTGTATTACAGGTGATCATTGGAGGATCGGGTCGCGCTACGCGATCGCTTTCTCCAGTGAGAAAACTGTGGCACAAAAACAACCATTAAAACCATCGCCTTTTGGTGGTAACGATGTCGCGGATCTAAGCGCGATCGATGCCTGTTTTGCTCAGGTTAAGACCCTTCTAGAAGAAATCGTCACTCAGCTAGGCATACCGGCAGGTATCGAAACCTCATTCGGTCAGCTGGGGTGTATCTGGGATCGAACCGTCGAACCAGCAGTTCAAACCGCATCAATCCTAGTTTGCAAAATCTCGCCAGAAGCCGGCGGGGAAGCAGTAACGCAAGTGCACGCCTATTACACAGACGGAACGATCGATTTGAATTACCAAGGATCTTGGGAGCCGTGCAGCGATGACGTCTCACTATTGGAAGATATCAAAGAATTATTGACATGCCCTCCTGCAGTTGCGGCGGGTGTATTAACAACCTGGAATTAAAATTATGAGTTTATGCAAAGATCTAGAAACGAAGATTGTATGCGCTACCGATGAAGGCGGCGTTCGTACATCGTACGTCGCACATTATGAATACGGTAACGACGCCGCCGGTAATACGTTATTAGCTGCTACAAGATACACCGACGCGGCCGGCGCAATCGTTGATTTGACTGGTTTAGAGATAAGCGTGGGTGCTTGCCCGGTAGCAGCACCTGACATTGAATTCGAAAGATTATGTGATGTCTCTGAAGATGGCACATTCACAGAGTTTCTTTGCCGAACGGTTACATCGTTTGATTCTGCAGGCGTTCCTATTGATCCGCCTTTACTTGCTTATTTTGAACTTGACAAAATTACGGTTTATGTTCCTGAAGGAACTGTCGGCCCTTGTCCTGATTGCCCACCAGCAACCGTTCAAGGCGTATTGACCGCTTGGGGTGCTTAATAGCATCGTTTTGAATACAGGGGAATAGAATCCGTGAATTGTAAAGATATGCAAACGCAGGCCGTATGTTTGCGAATGGCAGATGGTTCGACGACGTCTGCCGTTGCTCACTACGAATATGGCTTGACCGCGACCGATGCTGTAACAAACACATCGACACGATTCACGGATGCGACAGGCGCACTGGTGTATGACATTTCGTTATTTGAATCTGTAACCGTTGGTGAGTGCGTATCTCAATCACAATGTGTAGAGTCTCAAGAGTGGACATACGGGATTGACAACTCAGGCACTCGATTTGACGATTTGGCTACTTATTGTTTGGAACTGTCGGATGGATCCACTTTAGAGTGGTCTCAAGACGGAAGCTCTAGTTCTTGGACGCCTCAACTCCAAGAGTGGTCCGCAAATATTCAAACCGCGGCCGATTCAGCGGGCTTGCAATGGTTTGTCGAGCCTAGATTCATTAATAATGACGACCCTTCAAACATTGACGGTAACCTAAACAGCGGATCGCCTTCAGGTTTACCGGGGGCTCCTTCTGTTCCGATAGCGGAAGCACTTGCAGCAGGTGGGATGCAGTGGCGGTATGTCAATTTTCAAATTTGCCCAGGTCAGCCTGTACCTGTAAGAGCGTATAGAAAAACCAGTCAGCAGTTTGGTAACGATATTTACGAACTGACCACAGCCGGCGCGGTATTGGGCCCGGTGCAGAAATTTTGGATTTGCATAGAATGCGGCGAAGAACCAGTTTGGTTTTTACAAGATGGAGTTACCAGAGCAGAAGCGGGTCAAATCCCTAATTGCTGGGAGCCATGCGGAACGTTAACGCTTGCAGATTCACCTCCTGATAGGACTTGTGAGTTTTTCTTTGCAGAAGCTTGTGACAACGTAAACGAGCCAGAGAACGATGCGATATGGATTAACCTAGTTACTAGACGTGCAACGGTTTGCCAAGGCGAGCAGATTGCTGTTGATTATTTCATCCCAGACGCGAACGATCAAAGCGCTTTAGTAATTCACGGTCTTATCGGTCAGTTTGTGGACTGTGATACTGGATTAGAAGTACCTTTACCTGAAACAGACGAACCTAAAGAACGTTTGGTAACTCCCGAATGTCTGGTTAAAAGGACCATACAGGTAGGCTATGACAACGGAAGAACACCAGGAAGCTCTACCAACGACGGCGGCGCGCCGGTAAACCTTGTAAGGTTTAATGAGAATTTTACAGTTCTAGGCTGGGAGGTTAACGGTTCACAGTACGGCCAAGGCCATCGTCTAGAAAATTTTGCAGGATGGACGCCTCAGCTTGAAGGGTGGGCTGCTTTTAAATCACAGTTCGATCCTAATCAAAGCACGGCAGAGTTTGCATTTTTACCGTCGCCAACTTGGCGTCACTGCCAGTTAACAACCTGTGATCCAAGGGCTGTATATGGACCTATCAAATTGCAGCGCGATGACGGCGTTATTTTTGATGTCTACCCTGTTCCGAGTATCTCGTTTGCTTCTTATGAATACGCATACCGCTATACAGCTGTAGATTGCGATGATAATAAGCGCGTGATCTGGTGTGATTCTGAAGGCAATGAGTTAGAAGCACCTGAAGACGCAGACTGTTACGTACCTTGTGGGTTTAACTTCGGTCCCTATATAAATTCAGCAGACGCGCCAAACTGTAACGAGAAAGTCATAGATCTTTGTGATCAAACCGACGCTGGGCCCGTCAACTTTGTGCTGGTCATTACGGATTGCGGAGGTAAGAGAACACGCGATCGATGGACTACCGACAGTTACGCCAGCGCAGCAGATCCAGATGGTTTAGTGCCTTACAATGTAGTGGGCCAGATAATCAACTGTGAAACGGGGGAACCCTATGTAGAGCCGCCGCCGCCTTGCGATGATTTTGTTATAACGGAAGTGTTCGCTATAGAGGGCAAAACACCGGGATTGCGTAACCGAGAATGGACCACAGAAGATCCTGTCTTCCCTTTTGGTACAGACGGCTCTGCTAAAGATTACTTAGATGCTTTTGATTTTAACCAAGCCCCGACTTTGGATACAGTTGTTACCAATAACACGGCTTTTTTGAATGATTCTAATAACACGGCTTTAGTTTTAGACATACAACGACGTGAAGGATTTATCTGTTTGGATAAGCCTATTACCATGCGTTACTCGACTAATTCTGAAGGCGCTGTATTGGTTGAATTAGGTAAGTGTTGCGGAGATTATGAAGAACTACTTTGGTACCCTAAAAATGTGGGCAATGTTCCTTCTGAAGTTTTCACAATTCCAGCAGGCATTCATAAGCTACGTCTTACCAATATGGATTCAGGAGGCAGTAACTCTAGTTGGACGCCAGCTTCATCCAATGACGGGGTGGACTTCAACAACGATAACGGTTTACTTGACGATTTTGTCTCTACAACGCAGCCTTCAGAAATTTGTAAGAAGGTGAAAGTATGTAAGCCGGGTGGAACATTGGTTGACCTATTTACCGGTGCGGAAGTAGATCCTTCAGACTGTTATGCGTGCCCTATACAGTGCGAACCCTGCTGCAGCTCAGCTTCTGATGCAGGAGCAACGGCGCTACCATTAACAGCGAGAATAGCTCAATGACAGACATTGAGAAGGTGGATGTACCGGGATGCCTGATTGAAGAGGCGACGTTGCAGACAATCTGCACTCGTTTAGATAGCATCCCGTTATTATCGGATGATATTCCAGAGCCTGATCAAGATGGTCAGACGGCACTTAAGCGACAAGGTGACGCAGGGACATCTGACGAGGCGGCCCGTTCCGATCACAACCACGATATCGTAAGGCTATCCAATCCAGGCGACCCTGTAGTGTCGGTGGCAGGAAACGGCATAGCTTTAGTTGCTCAACTAATATTAGATCGCGAAAGCACTGAAGAATGGTTTGCCTATAAGTTACGTGTGCAAGTAAGAAGGGATGCAGGTATCGGTTGGCACAGGATCCTAGTACCTCAAATAGCCGGTTTTCAGCAGCGGATGATTACAGGCATAGGTAACTATCGAAGTTCTACTGTAGCGCCTCAACAAGATAATGTTAACGGCA
>CALBVI010000356.1 GCA_937969395.1 uncultured Spongiibacteraceae bacterium
CTCATGCCAGTGAAGACCATTGCCATATTTGCTTCGTCAGCAGCGGCGATAACTTCATCGTCACGAATAGAGCCACCAGGCTGGATAACACAGCTGATACCGGCTTGTGCTGCGTTGTCGATGCCATCACGGAAAGGAAAAAAGGCATCAGATGCCATGACTGATCCTGTAACCGTTAACCCGGCATGTTCAGCTTTAATGCCGGCAATGCGCGCTGAGTTTATACGGCTCATTTGGCCTGCGCCGACACCAATGGTTTGTCCGTTGTTGCCATAGACGATGGCATTGGATTTAACGAACTTGGCAACTTTCCAGGTGAACAGTAAATCGCGGATTTCAGCTTCAGTTGGCTGGCGTTTAGAAACAATTTTTAGATCCTCTGCGGCAATGGCACCGAGGTCGCGATCTTGTACTAATAGCCCGCCGTTAACGCGTTTGTAGTCAAGTGCAGGTTGTTGCTCTCCCCATTGCCCTGACTCTAATAGGCGAACGTTTTTCTTGGCGGTAACTACGGCTACTGCTTCAGCAGAAATAGTCGGTGCAATAATGACTTCAACAAATTGACGCTCGCAAATGAGGCTGGCAGTTTCCGCATCCAATTCGCGGTTAAAGGCAATAATGCCACCAAAAGCAGATTCGGTATCTGTTGCAAAAGCCAAGTCGTAAGCGGCTTTTATTGTGCTGGCAATGGCAACGCCACAGGGGTTGGCATGTTTGACGATAACGCAGGCCGGCTCATCAAATTGCTTTACGCACTCTAAGGCTGCATCGGTATCGGCAATGTTGTTGTAAGAAAGTTCTTTGCCTTGTAGTTGCTTAGAGGTAGCAATGGAACCAGCTGCCGGATTTTTCTCAATATAAAAAGCCGAGCGCTGGTGTGAGTTCTCGCCGTAACGCATATCTTGAGTTTTGGTGAATTGGCTATTGAATGTGCGCGCAAAATCTTCGTTGCCGCCAGGTACTTTATGGCCAAAATAGTTGGCGATAGCACCGTCATAAGCTGCAGTGTGTTCATAAGCTTTAATCGCTAAATTGAAGCGAGTTGCCTGCGACGTTGCGCCATTGTTTGCTTGCATTTCTTCGAGGATGCTAGCGTAATCAGCAGCGTTAACAACGATATTAACAAAGGCATTATTTTTAGCGGCGGCGCGAACCATTGTCGGGCCACCGATATCGATATTTTCAATCGCGTCTTCTAGTGAGCAATCTGGATTGGCCACAGTTTTTTCAAATGGGTACAGGTTAACGACAACCATATCGATAGCGTTAATACCGTGTTCGCTCATTACTGCGTCGTCTTGACCGCGGCGAGCGAGAATGCCGCCGTGAATTTTAGGGTGTAAGGTTTTTACACGCCCATCCATAATTTCTGGAAACCCCGTGTAGTCAGAAACTTCAGTAGCTTTTATATCGTTATCACAAAGCAGTTTGTAAGTTCCGCCAGTGGATAGAATCTCGATGCCTTGAGCTTGTAATGCGCGGCCAAACTCAACAATGCCTGATTTGTCAGATACGCTTATTAGCGCGCGCTTGATTGGTAAAAAATTATCATTGCTCATGGTGAGTTTCTAAACCCTTGTGATAAATAGAAAAATTGTGATGAAACGGCGCGAAATTTTTAATTGAAAGAAAGCGGTGCTTTAATTAATTGATATTTAAAAATAACGCTAATGCTCAAGTTGAAACGGAAAAAGGGGGCGATTATGGTCACCCCCTTTTTTTGATCGTTTCTGCAGTTACTATAACAAGCCGTACTGTTTTAGTTTTTTGCGTAAAGTGCCACGGTTCAAACCTAATAGTGTTGATGCCTTGGTTTGATTGTTACGGGTGTACTTCATAACTTCTTCAAGTAGTGGCGCTTCTACTTCGGATAAAACCATTTCATAAACGTCAGTAACGTCTTGGCCTTCCAAATGTGCAAAATAATTTTTTAGAGCGATTGAGACACTGTCACGCAATGTCTGAGCTTGAGCTACAGGTGCATTTGTTAAATGCTGCTTCTGTTGAGAATCTTGTAAGTCGTGCTCTGACACTGATTCAGCGACTGGAGTGGCTGCGCTGTTGGGTAGCGTGTCAATATTTTTCATGCTGCTATTACCTCTTTATGGTTTTTCACTGTGTTGCCATGCATATGACAACTATCTTGATGATAGGTTGGCAATTGATTGAAGTAATCAGTAATCGCTTGTAATTGCTGCGGGGCATTTTCAATTTGATTAAAGATACGACGAAAACAATCGCTGTTAATTGATGTTGTTACTGTATTTTGCTCAGTATCAAAGATTTCCGTCTCTTGGGCTTCATCCGTGATTGAAGCTTTGAGATACCATGCAACGTGTTTGCGAGCGATTTTGACGCCCATAAACTCGCCGTAAAACGCATACAGAGCGTTTAAATGTTCGAGTAATATACTTCGTACTTGCCCAATTTTTGGGGGCGCAACTATATCACCGTGACGTAGAAAATGATCTATTTCTCTGCATATCCAGGGACGACCTTGAGCGGCGCGTCCAATCATTACTGCATCGGCTTCGGTGTAGTCCATGACCGCTTTGGCTTTTTGCGGTGAGTCGATATCACCGTTGGCAATAACCGGTATCGAAAGCGCTGATTTTATCTCGGCTATGGTGTCGTATTCTGCATCGCCTTTGAAAGCACAGGCCTTGGTTCTGCCGTGTACAGCAAGTGCCTGAATGCCGCAGTCCTGAGCGATTTTTGCAATAGTAAGGCCGTTGCGTTGGTCTGTGGCCCAGCCGGTTCTGATTTTTAGTGTGACGGGTACATCTGTCGCGCTAACAACCGCTGCTAGAATGTCTGCAACCAGGCCTTCGTCTTTCATCAGCGCTGAACCGGCAGCTTTTTTACAGACTTTTTTAGCGGGGCAGCCCATATTGATATCAATGATTTGCGCACCGCGCTCTACGTTCATGCGGGCGGCTTCTGCCATCATGATCGGGTCGCCGCCAGCGATCTGTATCGAGCGTGGCTCGATTTCGTCGCCATGATTTGAACTGCTATGGTTGAGGCGCTGCTGTGATTTTCTCGTGTTCCAAAGCTTGGTATCGCTGGTGATCATTTCGGATACGACTAAGCCTGCGCCTAAGCGGCGACAGAGTCGTCTGAAAGGAAGGTCGGTTACGCCCGCCATTGGGGCTAAAACAACACGACTATCCAATGTGTATGGGCCGATTTGAAGCACGACTAATCCAGAAAAAAGAGTTGCTTATGGTGGCTCGGCACTAAGATTGATAGTAACCGCTTACTAATTGCAGGCTGGCTTTATCGTCAGCAGGCACCACTAAAATGAGGGCGCTATGATAGTCGCAACGGGTGCTAGATTAAAGCTTTATCGCACAACTTTTATACAAAATATGTAATAGAAGTGTGCTAGATCAAATAATAAAAATAGCTTTCATGCATTTTTATTATTTTGCTTGAGGTGGTTAATTAACCGCCCTGATTGGCGTGAAATTTCAGTTGATAATTAACCGCTTGAGCACCTGGGTCGACGATCTCAAGAGAGATATAAACAGGCTGCATGGCAGGCATTGTCGTGCTACCAATAAGTTCGCCTTGCAGGTATTCGCTGGGGGTAAAATGGCGACCGGCGACAATTTCTCCATTCAGATCGGTAAATTCCAATTCCATAACAGGGAATTGCTGCTGGAAATCGGCGCGGTTGGTGATGATGGCATCGACTACCAGTGCTTGTTGATTGCTGGGGTGGCTGCGTACGACTAAGTTAGTTGAGCGTATCTTGCTAATATCGTTAAGGTCAGGTGTGCTGCAGCCAATCACATTACAGATTGAGCTGATGGTGGGTCTGTAGTTTGGGTCGCGGGATAGGTTGTCAAAGTTAAAACCAATGTATTGTCCGACTAATGCTAATACGGCTAGAACAATAGCGGCCATCCAGCCACGTTGAATCCACTTATTGCGGTCAATTTTAGTGGCGATAACAACAGGTTCTTGCTCGAAGGTGTTAATGAATGCGCTGTTGTGGCCAATGCGGTCGCCGGTAAGTAGCGGTTCGTTGAGTTCAAATGACTCTTCGTCGATGTCGCCTAGTTGCTCGGTTTCAGAATTGCTTGTTTCTTCGGTTGGCCCGCCAAGAATTCTGTCGAGTTCATTGTCGTAGGCTGTGCTGTCATCGGCGGTGTTATTTTCGTCTTGAATTTCATCATATTGGTGTGCTGGTTCGGTGTCGAAGATGAGTTCATAGTTTTCGTTTTCGTTTTCTTCTTCATCTTCCTCGTCATCGAAAATACCGGGAATGGTTGCAAAGGGATCTGGTTCATCATTAATAGGGGCTTGTTCATCATCTGAGCCGATTAGACCTTTGGCTTGAGCTGTTTCTGTGTCGCTTTCTTCTTCCTCGAGAAGTTTTTTTGCCCAGTCATCTTCGTCGTTGCCTTCCTCAAAGTCATCAAGCTCTTTAAAGATGGAGTCATCATCACCGCGGGTGTTTAGATCGAGAAAACTTGAGCTGAATTTGTTGTCGCCCCCTTCTTTTAGCTGAAAGTCTTCGTCATTGGTCATGCCTTGTTCAAACATATTCGATGGCTCGTCATCATCGATAAGCAGGTCGTCGTCATCGATGAGTAGAGTGCCGTCTTCCTCTTCGTCGAACTGGCTTTGCTCGGTATCCATGTCATCGCTGAAAAGCTTGGTATCACCGTCTAGTTCGGGTTCGTCTTTTATTGCAGAGTCGGCGGTTAAATCGCGTGTTGAATCGTTGGTCGAGGTTTCGCCACTTGGGCTTTCATCAAGATCGCCTAGCTCGTCACTGTCTAGATTGGCGATATCCGGAATTTCATCGATAGATTCATTAAAAAAGTCATCCTCGAAGAGCGTGTCATCAAAAATAGTTTCTAGTGCGTCTTGTTGGTTTTCTGATTGGGCTTCGGGGGTGGCGTCAATAAAGCTATCTGGCTCTGTTTCTTCCGGGGCTATCGATGGTTTTGCGGTATTGCTGGCGCTTAATGACGTAACATTCTTGAGCCAGTGATCAGGTGCATTAAAAATGTGCAGGCAGGAGCCGCAGCGAACAGCGCCGTTTGCAATAGTCAGCTGTGCGTCGGTGACTCGAAATGATGTGCTGCATTTGGGGCACTGTGTGACCTGACTGGCCATAAACTTAGAACCTTTGGTGTTTTATAAACTTAGAGTCCTTTCAAGAGGCCTTGTAAACTAAGCTCTGAGTTACTCTTTGTTGGTTTTTAAGTGTATCGCTTTTTTCAGAAAAAACGAGGACTTATCAGCGAAAGCTCTGAATTTTGTGAGCTTGGTCGATTGCTGCTGTTGTTTGATTGTTGATCAGTCTGGTGGCGCTAGCGTTTTACCCCCGTTATCCTGACCCAGTCTTGTT
>CALBVI010000357.1 GCA_937969395.1 uncultured Spongiibacteraceae bacterium
CTGTGGCAAGCTAGATTCATCAGCAGCAAAGCCGTGATTTTGACTGGTAATTAATACCGTGCCATTTTCAAGGTTCTGCACTGGGTGATTAGCGCCATGATGACCAAATTTCATTTTGACGGTTTGTGCACCAGAAGCTAATGCCAATAACTGATGGCCCAAACAAATACCAAACACCGGAATATCAGTTTTTAAAATTTGCTGTATAGCGTCAATTGCATAGGTACACGGCTCAGGATCTCCAGGACCATTAGAAAGAAAAATACCGTCGGGCTTCATTGCCAAAACATCAGCTACTGGCGTTTGTGCTGGCACAACGGTTAGCTTGCAACCACGATCCGCTAACATCCGTAAAATATTGCGCTTCACACCAAAATCATAAGCGACAACATGATACTTACATTCTTCGTCAGTATATTCTTTATAGCTTACTTCATTGTTCTGATCGCTTAGCTTTTTGTACGTATGAGCCCAGCTACCTTGCTGCCAGTTATATTGTTCTTTGGTAGAAACAACTTTGGCTAAATCCATGCCCTTTAAACCATCAAAACCTTTGGCTAATGCTAGCGCTTTATTTTCATCAATATCATCGCCAGCCATTAGACAACCATTCTGCGCACCCTTATCACGTAGAATGCGCGTTAAGCGACGGGTATCGATATCAGCAATACCAATAATCTTACGCTGCTCTAAATACTGCTGCAGGCTCTGCTCGTTACGAAAGTTACTCGCTAATAATGGCAAGTCACGAATAACTAAACCCGCTGACCAAACTTCAGACGCTTCTTCATCGTCACTATTAGTGCCAGTGTTGCCGATATGAGGATACGTTAAGGTTATGATTTGCTTGGCATAAGATGGGTCAGAAAGAATCTCTTGATAGCCGGTCATCGCTGTATTAAAAACGACTTCACCGACGGAATGACCGCTAGCACCGATAGCAACGCCCTTGAATATAGAACCATCTTCAAGTACTAATATAGCTGGTACCGTCAAGCAAACCTCCTAGAAATCAAACAGATAGATGTTTCTGAGCCAAGGCAGTGGCGAACTACGCGCGATACCTCAAGCTCAAATTTGAGACCAGATCTCTAACGCCAAACTGTAAAAAAGCGAGATGAAGTCAGTCCTCATCTCGCCTATTTTAATGTTTATAACGCCGGAAAAGACCGGTTGAACTTGGGCCGCGATTGTACGCAAATAGCTGACTTATGTCCACCCACAGATGGCGGAAAATTGCCCTGCCGAAGATGTATGGAGGCTATTTTTTCAATAAAAACATCTACTATCAGAGGGTGACACTTCTGACTCTAGGATTACCGGTAAAACATCTGTAAGTGGATCGGATCGCACATCAATCGTTATTCAGACCTAACGGTCTTAAAACGTCGATGCTGAATCACTGGCATCGCTTTACGCTGCTGATGCAGCTCATCGATATCCATAGCGGCAATTAAAACAGCCTCTCCTTTATCGCACTCGCTTAAAACATTTCCCCAACCATCGATAATAGCCGAGCCGCCAGATGTCTTACGCGTTGCACTATGCTTTCCACCTTGATTAGCCCCAATCACATAACACTGATTTTCAATTGCCCTAGCCCTCAATAAAGGCAACCAATGCGCCTCACCTGTTAGCTCAGTGAATGCCGCAGGAATAGCAATAATATCGACTTTTTGCTCTAGCAATAAACGGAATAATTCGGGGAAGCGAATATCATAACAAACCGCCACACCTAAACGCCCTAAAGGTGTATCAATAACAACAACGCTGTCGCCCGCGAGAAAGGTATCTGACTCTCGATAACTGCCTTTTTTATCCGCCACATCAACATCAAACAAGTGAATTTTGTCATAACGCGCCTGCTCTACACCACGACCATCAAATACAAAGCTTGAAGCGAGCACTTTATTCGTCGCAGTATCGCTCATTACAGCTAACGGTAACGTGCCACCGACAATCCAAACACTATGCTTTTTTGCCTGTTCTGACAAAAAACGCCTAACGGGTGGATTAGCAGAAGCCTCTCGCTCACCTAACGCCAACTGCTCACGACTACTAAACAGAGCAAAGGTCTCTGGCAAGACAATTAACTGTGCCCCTCCTAGCGCAGCCTCAGCGATTAAACGCTCGGCTGTTAGCAAATTCTCGGCGAGATCATTACCACTTACCATTTGTATCGCAGCAATAAGTTTATTGCTCATCATTCACGTCGGCTGAGTTGGCGTCTAAGGAAGGATTAACGGATGAATCTTGTGATGACTGTTCTTGTTGTTCGACTAATTGCTGTACTGGTAACTGAAGCTCCTGCTGCAACTCGCCTTGCAGCTGTAAATCATTTGATACCGGTTCATTTGACGCAGGTTCATTTAACAACGACTCTTGAACAGCACTTTCTTTATCAGGTAGCTCGCTTATTTTTTCAAGTGCCGCTTTTTCTGCACTCTGGTCTTCTGCTACTTGCTCACCTGTATTCGATTCTTTAGTCACTGAATTTTCTTCTATTGTTTTCTCGACTGCTATCTCACCATCTACGCCTTGCTTATCGACAATAGCTGTATCAACAATCGCATCATCAACTGAGCTTTCTGTTTTCTTAGGTTCTACTTTCTTAGGTTCTACTTTCTGAGGCAGTACTTTTTTTGAGGCATCGCCGTCACTAAAAATTCGACTTAATTTCAAGTCAGGGTTATTCCAATCGCCTTTTACTGAATAAACCGCACTTGAAATACTTGCTACCTGTTTCTCAAAAATTTTACTTGCACCATAAACAATCGCCGCCGTTGGAAAGCCTCCCGCCAACGCCGCTATCCACGGCAAGTTACTGGCAACCGGTAATGTCGTCACTAACTCCATATCCAAAGAGCGCTCTCTCAAATCAGCCAGACCACGCAACTGAAACTCACTCGACGGACTATCAATCGTAATAGTGTCCGCAATTGACAGCATTCCTCCAGTGAAATTTATCTCGCCATCAATACTGTCAAAGCTGACACCACTATCAAACAAGTCTGAAAAATCCAACTTTAGCCGCCTAACGATATTAGCCAAGTTAACAATACCTACTACTTTTAGCGTACCCTCAGCTGCATCATTAGTATTTAAAAAACGTCCATTGCTTATTTTAAGACTAGTGCTGCCAATCATTTCCGCTAAGTCCCATTGATCAGGCCTGCCAGGCCAAGTTAAATCAATACCAAACTCGCCAGCCTCCGATTCAACAATCCCTTCATACTGCCACTTCTCAAGAACACTACCTAAATCGCGAATAGAAAAGTCACCGGTAAAATGACTACTATCACTACTTTCATCACCTAGCCACTTGAGCTGAACATTGTCACTGTAGGCAATATTAATACCTCGAATATCGCCGCGTATTTTATTTACCCGTAACTCCTGCTCCGATGCCCGCAGATCAAAACCTAATGAGCCGTAATCATTTTCACCTGATCGTAAATCATCAACCATAATATTGAGCGCCAACCCATTCAGGTCAATTGGTTTCAACTCCGACAATACAGAATCTTCATTTTCATCCGCCGCGGGTAAATGCAGCCGATCTAAATGGATAAGCAAAGGATAGCGATCTGCTTGCTCGATATCCCCCCCTACAGTAAAACCATTTGAAACATATATTTGACCCGCTAAAACACTATTGTCGACAGCAAAAGACCACCCGCTATCAAGCTGTTCACCATTGATAATTGAGTTTGAATACTGCTGACCAAAACCTTGGAAGTTTTGTATTTTTAAATTGCGTAACAATATAGGTGTTTTGTTCTCTTTCTCGACTTTTTCAATCGATGCTTGCTCTTCAAGGCTCGCAACGTCTTCTGACAAATCAGCAGTATCAGAAGACGCTGATTGACTATCTGCAATTAAAGCCTCTGGCGGTGAGTCTTCCTCAACCATCGAATATTTTTGTTCAGCTAATTTATACTGTTCAAACACAGCTTCACAAAGAGAAAAATCATAAACTTCAATTTCTCCTGTTACCACTAAATGGCCGTCATCATGAAGCCAATCACTAGCCACCTTTTTTTGACCGTTGTCCAACAACAATAAACCACTAATCAATTCATCATTATTTAGCCTAAGCTGCAGCTCCATTTGCTGATCAATACCCATACTCAGCATTGGCAATTTATTACCGATTGGTAAATCCAACCAAAAACTTCTCGTATCTAGCGCCGTTTTTCCATAAGGCTCTGGCAAGCTAATTTCAACACCACTTAAATCAGACTTCACTGAAAACAAGCTTTGGCCATCGGTATCAATATCAATATTCGCAGTAAAATTCGTCTCGCCTTTCGCAAAACTTAGTGCAGCCTGCTGACTCCATGCCTCAACATCACTGACATCAACACTACCTGAAATCGCAACGTTTACACTTGTTGGTTTCTCTTGAGATACGGCAATATTAATTGGTTTGTCATATAGCCGGCCCTCAAGTCCCTGAGAAGCGATACCTGTTTCCGCGCTATAATTCAACGGACCACTTAAATCAGTAAACTCAATTCGGTATTCAGGGATATAAACATCAGTATTAGCAATGTCGAC
>CALBVI010000358.1 GCA_937969395.1 uncultured Spongiibacteraceae bacterium
TTTCTGTGGTTTGCTTGATCTCCATTGTTATTGAGTCGCCTTGATTGATGCGGGGCGTCACTGTCAAGGAAATACCTATATCCTGTCTTTCTATTGTGGTGAAAGGGTCTGCAATGGTGGCGGCAGAACTTGTCGCTTGCCCGGTTTTAAACGGTACATTTTGCCCTACCAACAATGATGCCTCCTCATTGTCGATGGCAACGATAGATGGCGTCGAGAGAATGTTGGCATTTTGCGTTACTGTTAATGCTCTCATGGCTGCTCGGATATCACCACTTTGGAAGTAACCAAAAGTTGCCCCTTGGGCGGGTGAGAAAGAGCCGTCCTCAGTAATATTTGCAACAGCAAGATCGCCTATTGTATTAACGCTGGTAATAATTTCTTTACCTGGATCTGTTAACCAGGTAACACCATAATCGTCGGCAACATCACCACTGACTTCGACGATCATTGCTTCAATTAAAACTTGCGCACGGCGTATATCCAAATCAGCAATAACTCGCTTCATGGTATTTAATGCGGAGGGTGATGCGTTGATGACAATGGCATTTGCGCTTTCGCTCGCTTCAATACTGCTGGTCGAGGTGTCTTTTTCGCCGCTTTTAATACTTTGCATTAGGCTTTTTAAAATAGGTGCCACTTCAACAGCATTAATATAATGCAAGTAAATAACTTGCGTGTTGCCTTGCCCATTTAGTGGAGTGTCTAATTGTGCAATCAATTTTTTATATTGATTTCTTTTTGCCGGGTTGCCCGCGAGCATAATACTGTTTGAGCGTTCGTCGGCAGAGATATTAAAGCTGAGACCTGGATCGTCAGAATTGTCACTATTTAATGCATTTAAACTCAGTACGACGGAAGCGGCATCGGCATGGTTTAATTTTATAATATCTATCTCGCTATCACCTGATTGATCTAGGCGAGCGACTAATTGTTTTATTGATTCAATATTATTGCGATGGTCCGCAATAACTAAGGAGTTGGTTGGCGCATAGGAAGATATTAATGCATCGCTGCTAACTAGGGGGCGTAATATCTCGGTTAGTTTTAATGCGTCAACATTTTCTACTTTAATAACGCTGACAATCATATCGCTATTGGTATTACCGTTTACCGGTAAACCATTATCTTTAGCTAAGCTTACGGGGACAATTTTTAACGCTTGATCTGTTTCGATGGCGGCATAGCCGTGTACTTGCAACACTGATAAGAAAACTTGGTAGGCCTCTGCTGGTGTAACAGGCGATGGTGATAATACGGTGACATTACCCTCGACGGCTTTATGAACAATGATGTTTTTTCCGGTGCTATCAGAAATCCATTGAATCAGTGCGCGAATATCGG
This sequence comes from uncultured Spongiibacteraceae bacterium, assembly GCA_937969395.1. Taxonomy (GTDB): domain Bacteria; phylum Pseudomonadota; class Gammaproteobacteria; order Pseudomonadales; family Dasaniaceae; genus Oceanicoccus. The sequence continues at coordinate 1,345 of CALBVI010000358.1, forward strand.
CATTGCGCATATTCATAGTCAATGTTTGCTCAGCATTTTGCGCCATCACAGTCGATGAACTGTAAAGTATGACCAAGCTAAGTAATAACTGAATGGCTTTAGCGGTTTGTGTTTTAATTGATGTCACTCTATTACCTTATTTTCTCGCTCGGTTTCGTAATTCTTGTAAGCGAGATTTAATGAGTTGGCGGCGCTGCTCTTCACTGATCGTTGATGATTGTAATTGCTGTGCAGTGCTAGCAATTTCTGTGAGGCTGGCATTGTTTTGAACAAGCTCTCTGACTTCATCGTTAGATGCCTGATTGACTACTTGGCTATTCGTAGTGTTTGTTTCAGTCGTGGGGAAGTAGAGTGTTTCAAGTTCACCATTGAGAGAGAGAATAACGCGATCATTATAAACGCTATGTAAAACTGTATTACCGTAAACCTTGCTATCAACACGAAAGCTATTCGTTTTGCCATCAGGGCTTTCAATAAGTGCGCTAGCTACCTTGGGGTTGGTTGAGGTAAAGGCGCCGCGCAAAGTCAGCTGCAGGTCAGTAGTCGGTAGAGTAATGTTGCTGTTCTGTAGGCTGTTATTACCGAAAAGATTGCTGCCGGTAATGTTGGCTGTGTTGTAATCGGTGTCTGTTGTTTGGCGTGCTTGGGGCGTTTGCGGTTGCTGTGATATAGCTTGAAAACTAAAAGTGTTGTAGCTATTACGTAATAAGTTGGCGACAGCAATACAAGCAATAAGGCTGATAACGAGAATGGAGTAGCGGTTGATATTTGTCATCTGATGATCAACATGATGGTTTAAGGTAAAGTTTTTAGGTTGTACTTATCTATAATTTAAAATTAAGCGATATCAATTATGTTTTAATGCTGGCCTTTGTTAGCAAATTATAGCCTAGTAACAAGAACTTAAGGCACTAAAGTGGTGGAAATTATAGCTTTTTCGATTATTCTTATAAGTATATCTAATCAATGTGAACTTAATCGTAATTTAGATAGGACAACGATTATATAGTTGGTTTTGAAGCACATATCTATCGCTTCTGGTTCTATACTTCTACTGCAATTTCGCATCTTTAACTTACAATGGTCGTTTAACCAAATGAGTGCAACCGGAATGTTAGCTTCGAGTATTCCCTATGGATTTGCTAAGCGATATGGCGTATTTGTCCAGGCTGATACTAATGCTGAGCCTGTGCTTTGTTATCAAGCTGATTTATCCCCCCGAGTTTATGCTGAGGTTAGGCGTATGCTGGGTCGCTCTTTTGAGTGCCGGCAGCTCGATGAGCAAGAATTTGAAGCCTCTTTGATAACCGCTTATGAGCGTGATTCTTCAGAAGCGATGCAAATGGTTGAGGACATAGGCGACGAAGTCGATTTGAATCGCATTGTTAGTGAAGTTCAGCAAACTGAGGACTTATTAGAGCAGGAAGGTGATGCGCCAATTATTCGCCTTATTAATGCGGTCTTATCTGAGGCGGTGAAGGAGGGTGCTTCGGATGTCCACATAGAGACGTTTGACAAGCGTATGGTGGTTCGTTTCCGGATTGATGGCGTATTGCGGGAAGTCGTTGAACCCAAGCGGGAGTTAGCGCCATTATTGATCTCTCGTTTAAAAGTTATGGCTAAGCTGGATATTGCTGAAAAACGCATACCTCAAGACGGACGTCTTTCATTGAAAGTAGCGGGTCGGGAGGTTGATGTTCGTGTCTCAACGCTACCATCGAATAACTCCGAACGCGTCGTTCTGCGTTTGCTAGAAAAACAGAAAGATAATCTTAATCTTAGTTCGCTGGGTATGCCGAGATTAAGGGATCAGCAGTTTAGCCGCTTACTCAACCGCCCGCATGGTATCATATTGGTTACGGGTCCGACTGGTTCCGGTAAAACCACAACTCTTTATGCGGGCCTGGGTACTATCAACAACAGTACGCGCAATATTTTAACAGTTGAAGATCCGGTGGAATACAATCTTGAAGGCATTGGTCAAACGCAGGTCAATACAAAGGCCGATATGACTTTTGCGCGAGGTTTACGAGCCATTCTAAGACAAGACCCCGATGTTGTGATGGTGGGAGAGATTAGAGATCTAGAAACCGCTGAAATAGCTGTTCAGGCCAGTTTAACCGGTCATTTGGTGTTGTCGACATTGCATACAAATACTGCCGTAGGCGCAGTGACGCGTTTACGTGATATGGGTATTGAGCCATTTTTGTTAGCTACTAGCCTTATTGGTGTGATGGCACAAAGATTGGTGCGAGTATTGTGTAAGAGCTGTAAGCAAGAAAGAGAGCCAAACGTTTTGGAGAAAGAGTTTTTGGGCGATTTACTAGAGCAGGGTGATAAGCTCTATGCACCCGTTGGCTGTTCAGATTGCAA
>CALBVI010000359.1 GCA_937969395.1 uncultured Spongiibacteraceae bacterium
CCCCTCACCAGAATTAGAACGCCCACCTAAACGGTTCATGGCAGTAGCAAGCGCTTCATGCGCTTCAGGGCTTAATGCACCCAATGACATACCCGCAGAATCGAAACGCGGTAGAATTTTTTCGATGCTTTCAACTTCATCAATATCGATTGATGCATCATCTGTTTTTAACGCTAATAAATCACGCAGTGTTGCCACAGGGCGATTATTAACGATGTCTGAATATTTTTTCCAATGTGCATAATCACCCGTAGTCACTGCATTTTGTAAGGCAATAACTACATCAGGGTTAAAAGCATGGTACTCCTTGCCGTGTACGTACTTCAGCAAACCACCTTGATCAATATCTTTACGCGCTACCCAAGCTGTTTTAGCCAGTACTTGCTGTTCTGCTTGCAAGTTTTCAAAGGTACTTCCAGCAATACGACTAGCAACCCCTTTAAAACAAAGGTCAACAATTTCAGTAGACAAGCCCACAGCTTCAAATAGCTGCGCACCACGATAAGAAGCAACCGTTGAAATACCCATTTTTGATAGAATTTTCAACAAGCCTTTATTTAAGCCTTTGCGATAATTAATTTGTGCCTTCGCTGGATCACCCAACAATTCGCCAACACGAATCATGTCATTTAGTACGCTGTAAGCTAAATATGGATAGACCGCAGTAGCACCAAACCCTAACAGACAAGCTATCTGGTGAGAGTCACGAGCAGAACCGGTCTCAACAATAATATTAGAATCGCAGCGCAAACCAGATTTAATGAGTCGATGGTGTACAGCACCTGTCGCCAACAACGATTGAATCGGTAATAACTCTTTAGCTAGCTTACGATCAGACAGGACTAAAACAACACTGCCAGCACGAGCTGCGGCCTCAGCTTGATCAGCAATATCCAAAACCGCCTGCTGAAGGTTTTTTTCATCAGGATTATAAGACAGCTCAATAGTTTTGCTGGGGAAGTCACCACCGAGCGTGACTAAACGCTGGAATTTATCAGGGGATAAAACCGGGCTCGTCAAAACTACCCGCGCAGCGTGATCGGCTTTTTCAGTGAAAACATTTTTTTCAGCACCAACACAAGTTTCCAAACTCATCACGATTGATTCGCGTAACGGATCAATCGGTGGGTTTGTTACCTGAGCAAATTTTTGTCTGAAATAATCAGATAGTGCACGCTGCTGCGTTGACAAAACCGCCATTGGCGTATCGTCACCCATAGAAGCGACAGCTTCATTGCCACCTTCAGCAACAGGTCGTAATACTTGCTCGCGCTCTTCAAAACTTACCTGAAACATTTTCTGATAAGCAGGCATTTGCTCAGCACCGATAAGATCAGGTTCTGTTTCAAGATCAAAAGTGGAACCGATGCGTATAACGTGCTCTTGCAGCCACTTTTTATAAGGGTGGCCTGATTTTAATTTTTCATCAATATCTTTGGTGTGTAGCACTTCGCCAGTTTGTGTATCAATGGCTAACATCTGGCCCGGGCCAACTCGGCCTTTTGCGACAACATCTTCTGGCTTGTAATCATAGGTGCCAATTTCTGACGCCAAAGTAATAAAACCATTTTTAGTCGTCACCCAGCGCGCTGGACGCAAACCGTTACGATCCAACATACAAACCGCGTAACGACCATCAGTTAAAACGATGCCCGCAGGACCATCCCAAGATTCCATGTGCATGGAATTATATTCATAGAACGCTTTTAGGTCGGCATCCATATGTTCCATATTCTGCCAAGCGGGCGGAACTAACATACGTACTGCGCGGAATATATCCATGCCGCCAGCTAACAATAGCTCCAGCATATTATCCATGCTAGAAGAATCCGAACCTGTGCGATTAACTAAAGGGCTAATCGCTTCAAGCTCAGGTATTAAATCTGTTTTAAATTTACTCGCTCTAGCTTCAACCCAGTTACGATTGCCTTCAATCGTATTAATTTCACCGTTATGGGCCAATAAACGAAAGGGCTGCGCCAAAGGCCAACGTGGCAAGGTATTCGTCGAGAAACGCTGATGGAATACACTAATCGCAGTTTCTAAACGCTCATCCGCTAAGTCCAAATAAAACCTGGGTAAATCCACCGGCATTACCAAACCTTTATAGGCAATGACAGAAGAAGAAAAACTACAGATATAGAAATCTTCATTATCGCTTAACGCGATTTCAATTTTACGCCTAGCAACAAACAACTGAGTAGCGAGCTTTTTCTCATCATCTATGTCGCTATTAATAAATAGCTGCTCAATAGCAGGCAGGCTACTTAAAGCAATTTCACCACAGACAGAATCATCAACCGGCACAACACGCCAGCCAGCAGTCATTAAACCTTGAGCGGTTAAAATCTGCTCTACCGTTGCTCGAGTTTTTTCAGCAATGGCTTTATCGCGACTCAAAAATATTTGCGCCACGCCATAATTTGCATTTAGCTCAATACCGCAATCTTGTTTCGCAACGGTACGCAAAAAGCTGTCTGGTTTTTTAATTAACAAACCACAGCCATCACCTGTCTTACCGTCAGAAGCAATACCACCACGGTGGGTCATACATGTTAATGACTCAATAGACGTACTCAACAATTCATGGCTAGGCTTACCTGCCATGTCGGCAATTAATCCAAATCCACAGTTGTCACGAACGTCTTCATGGCTATAAAGGCCTGTACTCATATTACGATCTCGCTAAAAAATCTCTTAAAAATCAAAAAGATACAACGAACAACACAAAAAAACAGTAGTTGTGCAGAGGAAAAAGGGAGGCCATTCTACACTTAAGCCCCAATTTGGACAAACCCCCAACAAATATGGTTGTTTTTTATACAAGGAAAAGAGGCGGGATACGCCAAGCATCAACCCCAAACAAACCTATACACAGCATCAAAATAATTAACGGTTTTTAATATCTGCCTGGATACTACTTACGCTGCGTGCCCATGGTTTTTGTCGCTGCAGATCTACAGGCAACGACTTAATAGCCGCTAACGCTGTATTTTTGTCACTATACGACCCTGTCACAACAACAAACCAAGGCTTACCGTTTAACCGTGTTTCGAAATACGTTAACGGCAGCTGATTAATGTATTTTTTAACAAAGTCTCTGACTCGCTGCTCGTCTAAGCCACCCATTAATTGCAGCATATAATCTGTAGCGGTCATATCCAATAAACGCTGCTCTCTAGGCACAATAGTACTTTTTTCTATGGCTTTAACTTGAATGCTATCACTTGCTTTAGCTACTGAGGGTGCGACTACATTGGCGCTTTCAATGACCACAGGCTGATTAATCGGGGGCGCATTTTGAACCTCAGCAGCCTCAGCCTTCAAATCTTGTTTTGCTGCATCTGAGCTATCTTTTAATGACTCTTTCGGCGCTTCAATTAAAGCGGGGCTAACCTCCTCCACGGCTTGATCTACCACTGGCGGCGCCAGCTTCACTTTCACTGGCAATGCACGCTCTTCATCATCGCCAATAACCGCATCCTGCCGGTTGATCTGCCCAACACTGTCACTGACATCCTCCACAGAAGGAAAACTTACCTCAAACTCTTTAGTAACTCGCCCACTCTGCTCATCGTTTTTATTGCTACCGACTTCACCATTAAGCACTTTAAGCTCATCAGCCCCAATCGATGCACTACCAATATCACTACCTGCTAGCTCGTCACCAGAACCACTGTAGAAATAAATAGACACCAGTACTAAAGCTAGGACAGCTATCGTTAGAAAATGCACCAACGGTAGCCGAGCATTTAAACCGCCAGCACTTTGCTGAGGCTGCTCTGACAACAACAGCGGAGCTAAGCGGTTTATTTCAGCAATGTTGCCACCGGACTGCTCTTGCAATACAGCCAGCTGATCGGGTGACAAAGGTTGTTCACCGATATAGCCAACTGAAGTCAGCAAACCCAATATATACTCGCCCGCCTCGACTTCATTAAGCGGCTCAAGCTCTATGTTCTTTAGCACCTCTGGAGAAAAACCAGCCAGCCCAACTAACTGCTCCAGCTGATACTCCCCCACTAACAGTAACCGAACAGTTCCCGCAGCATCCTCAAACAACTCACTTAACATTTCGAGAGACTCAACAGAAAGAAAATGAGCTTGGTCGATAGCGATCAACAGCGGCTCTTCATCCTCTGTCATCTCGCGATTGTGCTCTAACGCCAGCAGAAAATTAGCCACGGAAACGGGCTGAGGTAACTGGAATTGTAATTGCTGATTGAGTTCATC
>CALBVI010000360.1 GCA_937969395.1 uncultured Spongiibacteraceae bacterium
GTTCTTCTTGAGCTGCTGCTAAAATTTTACCGTTAGATAAAATACTTGCAGCGCTATCGTGATAGTAGGCTGAGATGCCAAGGATAGTAATTGCTTTGGTCACAATAGGTATTGCCGTTTGTGCTAATTATTGTTCGAATAAAACTGAGTAGTATCTTATCATTGAATATAGAATGATTTTTGATTTTTACGCCTATTTAATAAGGAAAAAGTTAACAGGAATAGCGTTGAATATCATCAAGCCGATAGTTCTCTATAGATAACCCTAAGAGTAATGAGTTAAATGCCTAATTCTTCAGAACCTATTGATAAAACGCCTTCTGCTGGTCTTGATAAGCAGGCAAAGAGTGGTGGGAAAAAAGATCGTCTGTTCTCCGTGATCAGTATTGCTATTGGCTGCGCTATAGCTTTGTATCTGGCAGAGTGGTTAGCCGGTAGTTATATTAGGTATATTCAACAAAGCGATCACATGGAGGCAGGTCTACTGCGTTACCATGATACTAGAGGTTGGCAGCTTAGTCCCGGTTGGCAAGGTGAGCATCGTCACTACGATTATCAAGCGAACTACAGTATTAATAGTTTGGGCTATCGCGGTGAATTATCACCGGTAAAAAAACAAGCGCGGTGCGAGCGAGTAGCGGTAGTCGGTGATAGTTTTACTTTTGGCTTTGGCGTTAATGATGATCAGACCTTTGCTGCGCAATTAGAACAACAGCGTTCGTTGACGGATACATCTCACTGTGCCAAACCTAAATATCTTAACTATGGTGTGCCTGGCACGAGCACTGATCAACAAGCACTGCTTATACAGGAGCGAGTCTATGCGATGCAGCCCGATAAAATTTTATGGGTGGTTTATTTGGCTAATGATTTATTTGATAATTTATTAACGTACCCTTTACAGGCAGAGCAGGCCAAGCCGTTTTATCAATTAACAGCTGATAATAAACTGCAACTCAATAATGTACCTGTGCCAAGGCAAGCAAAACCCGCGGCCTTGCGTGGGCTTAGTCTTAGTTCAGTAGTATTGGCTGGTGTTGATACTGAAAAAGCGTGGTGGCTAAAAGCATTAGAGCGGCGGAGCTTGTATGCGGTTTTAGGACTAGAAAACCTCTCGGCTCCTGCGCAAGGCTGGCAAGCTGTTTTCGAAAAAAACTTTGCTGAGGCATTAGCGCTTTATCAAGCTATATTGACCAGTACTATCAATGAGGCTAAATCCAAAAAGATTGATGTTAGTTTAGTGGTGCTTGCAGGACGCTCTTGGCATGTTTCACCTGAGAGTGTGTCGGGGCGTTATCAAGAATATTTACGAGATCAGGTTATAGGCATAGCGAATAACAAAGATATTGATGTAATCGATATTTCCAGCGCGTTAAAAGCAGATAGTAAGCTCAATCAAGCAGAATTATTTTTCCCCTACGATGGGCATTTAACCCCGCTTGGCCATGAGAAAGTTGCTGAGATTATTGCCAATGCTGACGACTAAGGCGACAGTATTAGCTACCGTGCTTTAGTTTTTTAATAGTTTAGTTGTTGTAATAATTTTGATTGTTGTAATAGCTGCGCCATTGCTTGTCCGCGATGGCTGATTTTATTTTTTACTGCCGGGTCTAATTGCGCTGAGCTACAGTTTTTTTCTGGTACAAAGAATAAGGGATCATAGCCAAAGCCGTTGTCACCCTCGGCGGAAAATAAAATTCTACCTTCCCAGCTGCCTTGACAGATAAGCGGTGTTGGGTCTTCTGCATGGCGCATAAAAACTAATAAGCACTGAAAGCGAGCTGTGCGCTGTGCTTCTGGTATATCCCTTAATTCTAATAATAATTTTTCATTATTATCTTGGTCGTTATTGTGTGGGCCGGCAAATCGGGCAGAGTGGATACCTGGCTTGCCGTTTAAAGCGTCAACCTCTAATCCCGAATCGTCAGCTATAGCAGAAAAGCCAGTTTCTTTGGCGGCATTACGTGCTTTAATAATGGCGTTTTCAACAAAACTCAGGCCGTCTTCGATCGCTTCGGCAACATTAAAATCTGATTGTGGTGCGATATCAAAACCGTTTAGTAATTGTTGAAACTCTTTTAATTTGCCGCGGTTGCCGCTAGCCAGTACCACTTTTTGCATTTTATTTACCTATAATAAGTGTTGCTGTGGTTAGTCGACATAAAATGTTTTAGAGAACTTTAGCGTGTAAGCGTCTTTGTTCGGATCTGGTTGTACTTTAATTGTAAAATGGCGCATTTCTAAATTGTGGAAACTAAACTCAGCAATGTAGTAAATAGCATCCTGCTCGATAATTTCAGTGAAGTTTAGTTTCTCCTCTCGAATAAGGTCCGAGCTTATACCACTGATGATGACTTTCTTCGCTTTGTCAGCACCGCCTTCCAATTGTTCACGAATAGCGATATTAATCATGGCTCGATCTTTACCGCGAGTGATTTTATAAGTTTGAGCAACTTCTGCGGAAAGAAAACTTGTATTTAATACGCTGTAGTGAATGTCGTATTGATCAAAACTTTCTAGTTCTGCTAATACCGTTGTAGGTAATACGATAATAAATAAAAGTGCGGCGATAATTTTATACATGATTGGGCCTGTTTTAAAATAAGTTATCGAAAATAAGAGTCATTGAATGATGAGTTGTCTTTAATTAACTAAAAATAGTTAACCGTTGTTTATATAGGTTGAAGACTTACTGTGAGTTAAAGGCTTATATGATAAGCAGCAGTAACACCGAATAAATTCGGCATGAGTTTGCCTAATAAACTTTGGCTGCTGTCATTACCCACAACGGCTTTGTCTAAAATACGAATATTTTTTTCAACACATAATGCTTCAAAGTCATTAACCGTACAAAAATGAATGTTAGGTGTGTCATACCAGTTATAAGGCATAAACTTTGAAACTGGCATTTTACCTTGTTGACTTAAATGTAGACGGCAAGTCCAATGCGCAAAGTTTGGAAAAGTGACAATGCACTCTTTACCGATGCGTAACATTTCATCAATCACTAAATGAGGTGAGCGCAATGTCTGTAGTGCATGAGCCATGATCACAATATCAAAACTTTGATCTTGAAAGTTACTTAAGCCTTGGTTGAGATCTTGTTCGACAACATTAATGCCCTTACTAATACACTCGGTGATGCGCTCGGGATCAATTTCGATACCTATGCCATCGGTTTGTATTTCACGATTAATTTTTTCTAATAGCACGCCATTGCCGCAACCAAGATCAAGTACGCGTGATTTAGGTTTGATCCAGCTGGGAATTAATTGTAGGTCAAGGCGCATTATGTATTCTCCTCAATCACACGTTTCATGTAAGCATGAAATACATCTTGGTAGCGCTGGTTGGGAATTAAAAAAGCATCGTGACCAAAATCGGCTTTAATTTCGGCATAGCTAACAGGTTTGTTGGCGGCAACTAAGGCGTCAACAATTTCTCGCGAGCGCTGTGGCGAAAAACGCCAATCTGAAGTAAATGACAGCACTAAAAATGAACAGCTGGCATTGCTAAAGGCAGCGACTGGATCGTCATTGTATTCGCGAGCCAGATCAAAATAGTCGAGGGCTTTGGTCATTAAAATATAGGTGTTGGCATCAAAGCTATCGGAAAATTTATCGCCCCGATAGCGTAAGTAACTTTCAATTTTAAATTCAATTTCTTCATCGCTACCGAGTTCAAAATTACCGGTATTAAGTTCACGACCAAACTTTTGCCCCATACCATCTTCTGACAGATAAGTTATGTGACCGACCATACGTGCTAATCGTAAGCCCTGCTTAGGAGCAACACCATGATCCATGTAATAGCCGTTATAGAAGTTAATGTCTGAGCTGATCGCTTGTCGCGCGACTTCATTGAAAGCAATATTTTGTGCGGTCAATTTCATTGCCGAGGCGATAACAATACAGTGACGCAATTCATCGGGGTATTCCAAGGCCCAGCGCATTGCCTGCATGCCACCTAAGCTGCCGCCAATAACTGCAGCCCACTGATTAATACCTAACGCCTGCATTAATGCGCGCTGAGTTTCTACCCAGTCGCGACAGCGTAGCGGTGGAAAATCGCGCTGCCATGCCTTGCCGGTATCGGGGTTAATTGAGGTTGGCCCCGTTGAGCCGTGACAGCCGCCAATATTATTAACACTGACAACAAAAAAATGATTGGTATCTATTGGTTTGCCTGGTCCGATATAGCTATTCCACCAACCTGGTTTGCTGTCATTTTCATCATGATAACCGGCCGCATGATGATGGCCTGATAGTGCATGACAAATCAGAATGGCGTTAGAGCAGCTAGCATTGAGTTCGCCATAGGTCTCGTAAACCAGCTCGTATTGCTTGAGGCTACGACCGCAGGCAAGTTCGATTGGTTGATCAAAATATTGTGTCTGCGGTATGACGATACCAACAGAGTGTTCATCAACGGTCATTAAGGTTTCACTAAGCTGTGATTGGTTGGTATAAACCCGTGTTATTAGGTTGCGTATTCTTTTATAGGAGCTGAGTCTAAAGAGTCGTGCCAGTATCTGCAATACTCAGGGTTTTTCTATGTTGAGGTCATGAGGTAGTTTTGTTGGCTGGTTAATTTGCAGTGTTTTTTGTCGGCCTAGTTCTCCGCTGCTAATCACTACGTTGGCTTTAACAACACCGAATTGTTTGGCAATAAATCGAATAAGGTGAGCATTGGCTTTGCCGTCAACAGGTGGTGCAGTGATGCGAATTTTTAGCCGGTCACCATGTTGGCCGCAAAACTCGTCTTTACTTGCCTTAGGCTGTAGGTGGCAAAATAATAATAACTGCTTATTTTGCCATCGATAAAAAGCGCTCATTGTTGATCTATCAGGCTTAATTTACATGCCAATGATAAAACCTGGACGTAGGCCAGTACCTGTCGCGAGATTACGTAAAATAATTTGAATAACATTAATCAGCAAAAAAACGAAAATTGGCGAAAGGTCTAAGCCACCCATGGGCGGAATAATGCGACGCAAAGGTGACATTACTGGTTCGGTTAATTGGCGCAATAGCAGTGCAATAGGGTTGTAAGTGCCCGGCGCGACCCAGCTTAAAATAATCGACACAATAATGGCGAAAAAATAAATACTGCAGACCATGTTTAAGGTGCCAATAGCTGCCCAGGCAAGCATTAAGAACGGGTTGGGGATGCCGTAGCCGCCAACCAGAGCTAATAGGGTTGTTGCCAGCATTTGCAGTAATAACA
>CALBVI010000361.1 GCA_937969395.1 uncultured Spongiibacteraceae bacterium
GGTTTATCGAATTGAATTTATCTGCTTAAATTCAATTAAACTATACTTAATGTGATGACTTAGCAAGATCGCACAATGCTTAAATTTTTTAATATTATTAATAGGGTTAACGACTAAATTTTTATTATGAATCCAAATTACCTAGATTTTGAACAGCCTATTGCTGACCTTGAAGTGAAAATTGAAGAGCTACAATTAGTAGGCTCCGATAACGATATTAATATCGGCGAAGAAATTAATAAGCTACGTGAAAAAAGTACCAAGCTAACAGAGAAAATTTATAACGATCTCAGTGCTTGGGATACGGTGAAAGTTGCGCGTCATCCGATGCGTCCTTATACCCTTGATTATATTTCAAGAGTTTTTACTGATTTTGATGAGTTGCATGGCGACCGTCACTTCGCAGATGATCAAGCTATTGTCGGCGGCTTAGCGCGTATAGATGGCCAGCCAGTGATGGTTATTGGTCAAGAGAAAGGTCGCGGCGTTACTGAAAAAGTAAAACGTAATTTCGGTATGCCTAAGCCCGAAGGTTATCGCAAAGCACTGCGTTTAATGGAAATGGCTGAACGATTTAAGTTGCCTATTGTTACGTTGATTGATACTCCAGGGGCATATCCTGGTATCGATTCAGAGGAGCGAGGCATCAGTGAAGCTATTGCACAAAACTTAGCTGTCATGTCTCGTCTTAGTACGCCGATTATTTGTATTGTTATTGGTGAGGGTAGTTCTGGTGGTGCATTGGGTATTGGTGTTGGTGATCACCTTGCGATGCTGCAGTATTCAACCTACTTCGTTATCTCGCCCGAAGGTTGCGCTAATATTATTTGGAAAACTTCAGAAAAAGCACCTGATGCCGCTGAAGCAATGGGATTGACTTCAACAGTACTGGAAGGTCTTGGTATTGTTGATGCGACCATAGAAGAACCGTTAGGTGGCGCGCATCGCGATATCGATTTAATGGCTGAAAGAATACAAGGCCATATCGTTGAGAAATTAGCAGAACTTAAACAGCTGCCTGAAGATGAGTTACTTGATAAGCGCTATCAGCGTTTAATGTCTTACGGTAACGAATAATTTTTTTGAGGTGTGTGTTTAATAGATAGTTAATCGCCATCCTTGAGATGGCGATGTTGTTTTAGTTGTCGATAAATTTAATGTAAGCTAATTAAAGTGAAGAGCAAGAACTCTGCGATCGTCAGGGCAGCTAACTAACTGGAAATGAGTTTCAATGCCTCTTAATTCAGTACTATTAAATTCAACGTCATCTAATTCAAAGCCGTCTAATCTAAAGTCATCTGATTCAGTGCTTCTCAATTCAACATTATTTCGCGATACGCTCGCTCCCTATAATAAACATCGCTGGCTTGTTGCCTATAGCGGCGGTGTAGATTCGCATGTCTTATTACACTTGCTTGCCGATTTAAAAAACCATAACCCTTGTTTGCCAGAAATACTTGCTGTTCATATTGATCATCAATTGCAGACTGAAGTTTCGCAGCAGTGGGCTGAACATTGTCAAAGTCAGGCGCAGTTACTCAATATTCCGATTAAAATTTATCAAGTTAATATTGATTGCTCCGCGGGAGAAAGTTTAGAGGATAAAGCTCGGCAGGCGCGCTATCAGGTTTTTGAAAACCTGCTAGAAAAAGATGATGTGCTGCTGATGGGGCATCATATGGATGATCAAGTTGAAACGTTAATGCTGCGGCTGTTAAGGGGTAGTGGCAGTAAAGGTTTAGCCGCTATGCCAGCTTCGCGTGTGTTAGCAAAGGGGCAGTTGTTTAGGCCGCTGCTGGCTGTTAGTCGTAATGATATTGAGGTCTACGCGAAGCATCATTCTCTGAACTGGATTGAGGATGGCAGTAATCAAGACGAAACCTTTGATCGTAATTTTTTACGGCAGCGACTATTGCCAGTGTTGGCAGAACGGTGGCCATCGTATCGGCAGCCATTGGTACGATCCGCTGAGTTGAGTGCTGAGTCGGCGTTGCTGAATACGGAATTAGCTGTATTAGATATGGAGCGGTTAGCATTAAATTCGTGTTCACCGTCATTATCAATTGCAGTATTAAAAACGCTATCAATTAGCCGTCAAAAAAATCTATTACGTTATTGGATAGAGCAGCGTCAATTAGCGATGCCTAGTGCGCAAAAATTACAGGCAATTATCGATCAAGTGATAGCTGCCGCTGATGATGCGCAGCCATTACTTTGTTGGTCTAATCATGATTGCAGTGTTGAGGTGCGGCGCTTTAAACATCAGCTTTTTATTATTCCTGCACTATCTAATGTTGATACGGCTGCGTGTTATCCTTGGTCTGTTGATCAGGTTTTGAATATCGAGGGTATTGGTGAGTTGATGTTTGAATCTGTCGCTAGCCGTGATGATGTTATGATCAAAGTTAATAACAGTAACTTTATAGGTTTAGATAAAGGCTTGTTAGAGCGAGGTGAATTGTCAGTTTCTTTTCGGCAAGGAGGGGAGCGTTGCAAGCCTGCGGGACGGCAGCATTCGCAAAGTTTGAAAAAACTATTGCAAGAGATGCACGTTGAGCCTTGGTTGCGAGATCGTATTCCTTTGCTCTATATTGATGATGAGCTAGCAGCTGTCGTTGGCTACTGGATTTGCTCGCCCTTTGTATCTGACGAGCCTTCGGCTTTACGGATTAAATTGAATTCATGTGCATAACATAAGCGTAAACATCATTAATGATCGATCTATGAGTTGATGGCTAAGCAATGATAAAAATAAATTTCATCTCAAAAAAAAGTGTTCTCGTGTTTATATTGTTGTTGATGGTCGGCTGTGAGTCCGATAACGAGCACTTTTGCGCCCGTTATCAATACGTTTATGACCAGTTGCTTGAGGACGATATACCTCCCTATGGTGAGATGAAAGAGCAGTTGATGGCCAACTTGGTTGATCCGAAGAAGGATGAGCAGCAGGCAAAATTTATGCTGTTTGTACTTGAAGACTGGTATTCAGAGTTCAAGCCTGAGCATGAGAGTTCACAGGATTTTTGTCTGCGAATTAAGCGGTGGCAGCAGTATCGATGATTATATGTAATTGATGATATTGTCGATGTTGTTATAACAAATCTCCGATTTCTAATTAGCCACCCATCACGGTTCTCATAAACTGTTATATTTTACTCAAAATAGCGCCAGCTAAGATTGAGGACATCTAAGAAGCCTGATAAAATGCGCTCCCATCTCAGAGGGCAAATAAGGCTATTCAAGCTGCTTCATTTCCCCCTACTATTTTAAAAGAACCATTACTTGTTATTAACTAATTAAGGCTCATCATGGCGACTCGATTTATCTTCGTCACCGGCGGCGTTGTATCGTCTCTTGGTAAAGGAATTGCTTCTGCATCGTTGGCGGCGATCTTGGAAGCTCGTGGCGTTAATGTCACCATGTTAAAGCTCGATCCTTACATTAATGTTGATCCTGGAACGATGAGTCCATTTCAGCATGGTGAGGTATTTGTTACTGAAGATGGCGCCGAGACAGATTTGGATTTAGGTCATTATGAACGCTTTATTCATAATAAAATGTCAAAGCGAAATAACTTTACCACTGGGCGTGTCTACGAGACTGTTTTGCGTAAAGAGCGCCGTGGTGACTATCTGGGTGGAACGGTACAGGTTATCCCGCACATTACTGATGAGATTAAGCGTCGAGTGATTGAAGGTGCAGGTGATGCAGACGTCGCTATTGTAGAAATTGGCGGCACAATTGGTGATATTGAAGGCTTACCGTTTTTTGAAGCAGCGAGACAGCTAAAGGCCGAATTAGGTTATAAACGTGCAATGCTAATGCATTTGACGTTAGTGCCGTATATTGCAACAGCTGGCGAGACCAAAACTAAGCCGACTCAACACTCGGTAAAAGAGCTTCGTTCTATCGGCCTACAGCCTGATATTCTATTGTGTCGTTCTGATCACGAGATCGATGAAGGCTCATTGAAGAAGATATCTTCATTTACCAATGTTGAAGAGCGTGCGGTTATTCCGCTAGAAGATGCGGACACGATTTACAAAATCCCCGGAGCATTACAGCGCCGCGGTCTTGATGAGATAATTGTCGAGCGCTTTGATCTTGAGTGTGGCCAAGCCGATCTATCTGAGTGGGATCGGGTTATTGATGGTGCACTGAATCCTAAGCAAGAAGTGACTATCGCCATGGTTGGTAAATACATGGAATTGATTGATGCTTATAAATCGTTAAATGAAGCTTTGCGCCATGCGGGTATTAATAGCTATACCAAAATCAATATTCGCTATGTCGATTCGCAAAAGATTGAAGAGCAGGGCGTAGCTTTATTAGAGGGTGTTGATGGAATTTTAGTCCCCGGTGGCTTTGGTAACCGCGGTGTTGAAGGTATGATTTCAACGGTTCAATATGCCCGTGAGAATAATATTCCCTACTTAGGTATTTGTTTAGGTATGCAGGTTGCGGTTATTGAATATGCCCGTAACGTCACGAATTTACCAGAAGCCAACAGCACTGAATTTAATAAATTAGCACCGCACCCTGTTATCGCACTTATTACTGAGTGGATTGATGGGGAGGGGCAAACTGAGATACGTGATGAGTCAGCGGATTTAGGCGGCACGATGCGTTTAGGTAGTCAGGAGTGTCGACTAGCGGAAGGTTCAACGGTAAAAGCAACCTACAATAATGAGTTGATTGTTGAGCGTCACCGTCACCGCTTTGAAGTGAATAACAATTACGTTGATCAGTTACAGCAGGCAGGTTTGCGGATAGGCGGTTGGTCAGCTGATGATACTTTAGTTGAAGTGGTTGAAGTGCCCAATCATCCCTGGTTTGTGGCTTGTCAGTTTCACCCAGAATTTACTTCCACACCCCGTGATGGTCACCCATTATTCAGCGGTTTTGTTAACGCAGCTTTAGAACATGCTTCTAGCTAGGAATTATTATGCTTAATAAAACGATACAACTGAATGAAATAGAAATAGCCAATGATAAGCCAATGGTTTTATTTGGCGGTATGAATGTGCTTGAGTCAAGAGATATGGCTTTGCAGATTGCTGAGCACTATGTCGAAGTCTGTGGTCGGCTTGGTATTCCCTATGTGTTTAAAGCTTCTTTTGATAAAGCTAACCGCTCGTCGATCCACTCTTTTCGTGGACCAGGTTTGGATGAAGGCTTAAAGATTTTCCAAGAAATTAAACAAACCTTTAACGTGCCGGTTATTACTGATCTTCATGAAATAGACCAGGCTAAGCCTGTCGCTGAAGTATGTGATGTTATTCAGTTGCCTGCTTTTTTAGCACGTCAAACAGACTTAGTCGCAGCAATGGCGGCTACCGGCAATATTGTCAATATCAAAAAACCGCAGTTTTTAAGTCCACCACAAATGAAAAATATTGTGGAAAAATTTGCTGAGTGCGGCAACGAAAAAGTGATGTTATGTGAACGCGGGGCTAATTTTGGTTACGATAATCTCGTTGTCGATATGCTAGGTTTCCGCACCATGAAAGAAGTCAGTGGTGGCGCCCCAATTATTTTTGATGTCACTCACGCCTTGCAATGTCGTGATCCTATGGGTGCAGCATCTGGCGGTCGTCGCCATCAGGTGGCTGAGCTGGGGCGCGCTGGTTTGACGCAAAATATTGCGGGTTTATTTTTGGAAGCGCACCCTAATCCAGATCAAGCAAAATGTGATGGCCCTTCGGCCTTACCGTTACATATTTTAGAAAAGTTTTTAAGTGAGATGAAGGCTGTCGATGATTTGATAAAATCATTGCCTGCATTAGATATTGAATAATTAAATCGTAATGACGGCCTGCAATATTTGCAGCCGTCCTTATCCGTTAAAGTCATATATTTTATAGCCATTATGGAGCAGCAGTTTAATGAGTGAAATTGTAGATGTTAAAGCGTTTGAAATTTTAGATTCTCGTGGCAATCCAACGATTGAGGCTGATGTCGTATTGGCTTCCGGTGCTGTTGGGAGTGCTTGTGCTCCATCAGGTGCTTCAACTGGGTCTCGTGAAGCATTGGAATTACGTGACGGCGATAAGTCACGTTATTTAGGTAAGGGGGTATTAACAGCGGTTAATACGATCAATACAACGATTAAAGATTTGTTAGTGGGTAAAGATGCCGCTAATCAACGTGAGCTTGATCAGTTAATGATTGATGCTGACGGTACTGAAAATAAAGCTAGTTTTGGTGCAAATGCTATTTTAGCCGTTTCTCTTGCTGCGGCAAAAGCGGTTGCTATTGAGAAGGGTATTCCGCTTTATCAACATATTGCTGACTTGAATGGCACGCCTGGGCAATACAGCATGCCTGTCCCAATGATGAATATTATTAACGGTGGTGAGCACGCAGATAACAACGTTGATATTCAAGAGTTTATGGTACAGCCAGTTGCTGCAAAAACTTTCGCAGAAGCTTTACGTGCCGGCGCAGAAATATTCCACGCATTGAAAAAAGTTTTGAAAGAAAAAGGTTTAAATACCGCTGTTGGTGATGAAGGTGGTTTTGCACCGAACTTGGCGTCTAATGCCGATGCGCTTGCTGTTATTAAAGTAGCTGTTGCTAATGCGGGTTATAGTTTAGGTGATGAAATTACCTTGGCGTTGGATTGTGCTTCTACTGAATTTTATAAAGATGGCAAGTACGATATGTCTGGAGAAGGGCAAGTATTTAGTGCTGAAGGCTTTAGTGATTATCTGTCTGACTTATGCGATCAATACCCAATTATCTCAATTGAAGATGGTCAAGATGAATCAGATTGGGATGGTTGGAAATACCAAACTGAAAAGCTAGGTCATCGTGTTCAGTTAGTAGGTGATGATTTATTTGTTACCAATACTAAAATCTTAAAGGAAGGCATCGATAAAAGTATCGCAAATTCTATTTTGATTAAATTCAATCAAATCGGTTCTTTGACTGAAACACTCGATGCGATAAAGATGGCAAAAGACGCTGGCTACACAGCGGTAATATCGCACCGCTCTGGTGAAACAGAAGATACAACGATTGCTGATTTAGCCGTAGGTACTGCTGCAGGCCAGATCAAAACGGGTTCTTTATGTCGTTCCGATCGAGTTTCTAAATATAATCGCTTGCTTCGTATTGAAGCTGAATTAGGCAGTAAAGCGCCGTATCGTGGCCGTGCTGAATTCAAGTCATAATAAAACTGTTGTATAGTCAAAGGCGGGTCTGAAGGATTATCAGATCCGCCTTTTTTATTTTGTCATTAGTGTTAATGATTTATGCGTTGGATATTAATTTTACTGGTTACATTTTTGATAGGCCTACAGTACCGACTGTGGGTTGGGCAGGGCAGTTGGGCGCAGGTTTCAGCTTTAGAGGCAGAAATTGAGTCGCAAGAGTTAATCAATCAAGGGCTGCGTGAACGTAATAAAATCGTTGAAAGTGATGTCTACGATCTTAAAAATGGTATGGATGCTATTGAAGAGCGTGCCCGTACTAATTTAGGTTTGATTAAAGAAGGTGAAACTTTCTATATGTTTGTGGATAAAAATAGCGATGATTGATAGGGCAAGCTTTTATGCCGTGGTACCAGCTGCTGGCGTCGGTCGACGAATGGCGAGTGTTGATGCTAAGCCCAAGCAGTATTTATCAATTGCCGGTAAAACAATTTTTGAACATACCTTAGAAAAATTACTGCGGGAGCCCCGACTAGAGCGTTTGGTGGTAGTGATTAACCCAGAGGATGATTTTGCTCAATCATTGGCGATCTTAACCCATGAAAAAATTGATGTGGTTAACGGCGGCACGGAACGTAGTGATTCGGTATTAAATGGCATAAGACATCTTGCCGAATTCGCGTTGGAAAGTGATTGGGTATTAGTTCATGATGTTGCTAGACCTTGTGTCGCCGAGGTTTCTATTGCTAGATTGATCGATGAGCTGGAAAATCATCCGGTTGGTGGTATTTTAGCGGTTCCAAGCAGTGATACGCTAAAACAGGTCAGCAACAATAATACGATTGATTTGACGGTTGATCGCAAGGTGATATGGCAGGCTCAAACACCGCAAATGTTTCGGTTGGGATTGTTGAGAAGCGCATTAACCGAAGCGCAGCTAAATGGATTAATGGTGACGGATGAATCCTCGGCAATAGAGCTAGCTGGACTAACCCCGCTAGTGGTTGGAGGTTTGAAAAGTAATCTAAAA
>CALBVI010000362.1 GCA_937969395.1 uncultured Spongiibacteraceae bacterium
TTAGTCATTTTAGGGATCAAAGACCAAGACACTTTTCCTCTCATCTTCTACCGGTAATAGTGATGGCACGGGCCGAGGCGATGTAGTCTTCGTCAATATCGTCGCGGGTAATACCCATATCGGCGCAATTGTCACGGTAGAAGATGAGAGGAAAAGTGTCTTGGTCTTTGATCCCTAAAATGACTAAAGCGGTTAAGCGTTCAGGATCGGTGATTAGCTTGCTGGTATCGACGCCAACGCGTTCAAGTTCTTCACGTAAAAAACGCCCCATATGCTCGTTGCCAACTCGTGCCAGCATTGATGACTTCAGGCCTTGCCTAGCGGTGCCATAGGCGACATTACCTGATGAACCACCGAGGTATTTGTTAAATGATGCCGCGTCTTCTAAGCGAGCACCAATTTGTTCTGCATAGAAATCTACAGCAACCCGGCCCATGCAAATGATATCCAGAGGTTTTGAATGCTTAGCCATAAGTTGCCCTGTTACCGTTTCAGTGTGTATTTTAAATAGGTGCTTTGAATAAATGTTTTGGCTATTCTATTGTTATGAAATAAAAATTTCAATTAAATGCTGTTTATTTTTCAATTTATCGCATTTATTTCTTCGTAATACCATTTGGTCATTAATAATAGATTTTTTAGTACTTGATAAAATGAAATAAATATTTCAAAATGATTTTTTTAATGCCTAGAGGCTTATCCTTTGACGAAACAGTCCTGCAGTAACTGGGCGGAATTACAGTGCCATATTCGAGACACTTATCCATCGATGAGTAAGCGTCTACAGCAAGTAGCGCAATTTGTTTTGAATAATCCTAAGACCATTGCCTTCGAGACGATTGCAGTTGTCGCTGATGATATTGGCGTGCCGCCGTCAACATTAATTCGGTTTTCTGCCTCCCTTGGTTACAAGGGGTTTAATGACCTGAAGATGGTCATTAAGGGTGACGTGCTCGCCAGTACACTTAACTATGGCAGTCGTATTGAGTTGTTAGATGAGGAGCAGCATTGGCAGGGCGATAATTTATTATCGCAACTGGTCGATGCTAACCGCACCGCTCTGGCAGAGTTAGAAAACAGTATTACCCCCGATGAGATTAAGCGAGCAACAGCGTTAATGGCTGCAGCCGATAATATATTTGTGTTGGGGAGTGGTCGCGCTTATCCGGTAGCAACCTATTGTTACTATGCTTTAAATCATGCAAATGCCCGTGCTTTTTTACTTAATGGCGGCGGCGGTATGCAGCAAGAGGAGATTAATAATATTCAAGTATCGGATCTTCTTATTGTTATTAGCTACAGTCCCTATGCCTCAGCTACATCATCTTTGGCGCAAGCGGTGGCGGAGCGGGGCGTGCCTATTTTGGCGCTGACGGATAGTGTGTCGTCACCTCTATCCAATTTTAGTCAAGTGACTCTGCAGGTGCAGGATGGGCAAGTTGAGGGTTTTCGTTCGCTGTCAGCCTCGATGTTATTGGCGCAGGTATTGGCTTTATCGCTGGCAGATAAAAAACGTACGGAGTAGGCTGTTTTGTCTATTTGTCGCAACTAATATGTAGTGTTAGGCTTTGTTTCGGCTGGTCGACTCGCGCAAGATTAATTGCCCATTAATGAGATTGCTGCTGTGATAATTTTTACGGTTTTTGTGTTGGAATTGTTCAATTAGCATGGAAGCTGCGGTGTGCCCAATTTCGCCAAAAGGTTGTTTGATCGTAGTGAGTGGCGGCCATACATGTGCTGCTACAGGAATGTCGTCAAAGCCAGCTAGCGAAATGTCCTCGGGTACTTTTAATCCGGTTTTATTGAGTTCGTAAAGTGCGCCTACGGCCATTTCATCATTGCTGGCAAAGATGGCGGTGGGGCGTTGTGGTAGTTGTAGTAGTTGCTGAGTGGCGATGCGAGCAGACTCAAAATTATTGACACCTTGTACGACTAAGTCTTCGTCTATTGTTATTCCGCTTTCTGTCATCGCTTCTCGAAACCCTGCTTGACGACGTATGCTAGAAAACAAATCAGGATGACCCTTAATAAAAGCAATACGTTGATGGTTGAGGTCTAAAAGGTGCCTGGTCATTGCCTTGGCGGCACTAAAGTGGTCTACCCGTACGGAAAGTCCTTGGCTGTCGTCGGAGGGGTTGATAGCAACAAAAGCGATGTTGCGCTCACGCAACCGTCTTAATAAGGGTTGTTGGTCAGAAACGGGTGAGGTGAGAATGAGTCCGTCGACCATCGTACGATCAATCATTTGCTCAATATCATCGACCAGAGATGCTGATTGATAGTCGCAATTATGGATATACAGCCCTAGGTTTCTGGCTTGGCAAGCCGTAGTGATACCAGACTGCAGCCCGACTAAAAAACTAGGGCTGGGATTGTCATAGATAAGTGCGACTAAAAATGAACGTTTGCGTGCTAGCGATAAGCCAAAGGGATTGCGGGTAAAATTTAGTGCTTTGACTGAGGCCAAAACTTTGTTTCGAGTTTCGGGTTTTACCCCTGATTCGTCATTGATAACTCGCGAGACTGTTTTTTTAGAGACGCCAGCATGTTTAGCGACATCGACAATGGTGGGGTTCTTCATGAGAGTGCCGGCCCTTTCGTGCGAAAAAGATTGAGATTTAAGTCGCTCTGAGTTGCTGTCATCGTTGGCGTGTTAGTTAAAAACATTCATTGAGTCTTGGGGAGCATGAGTCGGAATGTGATTATAGCCTGATGATTATCAAAAATACTTATTCTATCCGTCGATTGTCTGTGCATATTAAAGTTCTCCGTCCATATTAAAGCCCTAGGCACTGCGCGATTGTATTTAAGTCAGGATAAATAGCTGTTTGGGCGGGGAAGGGTGAGGTTTTGCCTTTTGCCACAATGCCCTTAAAGGCTATGTTGTTGAGGTCCGCTGCTTGTTTGTCGACCAATCCGTCGCCTAGCATTAGGCAGTGTTTTGGGGGGAGTTGGAAGTCCTCCAGTAGTTGGGCGATATTGTTTTCCTTGGGTGTTGGCGTCCCTTTTATTTCGGCAAAATATCGTGCAATGCCTCGCTCCCTAACGATATGTTGCAGTTCTATTTCTGGTGTGCCTGAAACCACAAAGCAAAGAATATTGTTAGGTATAGCGTTGAGTAAAGCGCTAGTGCCAGTGATTTCAGGAGAGGCTATAACGGCTTTAAGAGAGCGATGTTTGAATTGCTCGCAGAGCTTTTGTAATTTTTGCTCGGGAAGGGGTTGGTTCAATATATGTTTATAAATAAAGGTCAATTTTTCTTGGCGTGAGCGTCCAGTGTACTGATTAAAATGATCTTGTATGGCGGATTTTTCTTGTTGAGTGCAGCTCTCGAAGAGGGTCATAAAAGCCTCTTCTTTAATAGTTAGGGAGTTAGCTAGCACATCGTCAAAATCAAAGAAGATGGCTTTTAAGTTATCTTTGCTCAGGTTCATTGGTTTTTAATAGTCCTGATTTGGTGCGTTTAGCATTCAAGTGACGATTGCGTATGCACTTGCTTTGGGCGGAGTTTGTGAATAAGTGCGATTGTTTTAAATGAAGTTATACTGACAATTGACACCGGTGTCAATTGTCAGTATAACTTCATTTAA
>CALBVI010000363.1 GCA_937969395.1 uncultured Spongiibacteraceae bacterium
CCTATTTGATAATATGCATACGGTATAAAAGTGATCAAAGGAACCTGCAGTGCCTGATCAAAAAAACACCAACTATCATCGTATTGCACAAGCAATCGATTATCTTTACGAAAATTTCAAAGATCAGCCTTCGCTGGATGATCTAGCGTCTGCGACTGGTGTTAGCCCTTTCCACTTTCAGCGTCTATTTACAGAGTGGGCCGGAGTCAGCCCCAAAAAATTCATCCAATATTTAAGCGTCGATTACGCCAAGCAATTACTCAAGAATAAACAGACCACGCTATTAGATGCCACGCATAAAACGGGATTATCAAGTACCAGCCGGCTACATGATTTGTTTGTCAATATTGAGGGAATGACGCCAGGTGAATTTAAAAACGGCGGAGAAAACCTCACTATCAATTATTGCTTTTCAGAAAGTCCATTTGGGAAAATCATTGTTGCGTCTACTGCAAAAGGAGTTTGCCATTTATTTTTTGAAGAAGATGAAAACAAAGCACTATCAGATCTTATAGAACGCTTTCCCAACGCAAACTACCATAAAGCGATAGACAATCTTCAGCAGAATGCATTATCTATCTTTCAAAATAACTGGCAACAACTTGATCAAATAAAATTACATTTAAAAGCGACAGAATTCCAACTGAACGTTTGGCAGGCACTACTCACTATTCCGACAGGAGAACTAACTACTTATGGCAGTGTCGCCGATAAGATTGATAAACCAAAAGCGTCAAGAGCGGTTGGTACAGCTATTGGCAGCAACCCGATAGCCTTTCTTATTCCCTGCCATCGAGTAATCCAAAGCAGTGGAAAACTCGGTGGTTATATGTGGGGCAATACCCGAAAGTCAGCTATTATCGGCTGGGAAGCATCACAAACAAAAAATCAACTTTCATCACCACACAAAAATTAAATTCAACAATGGATTTATTTCGTCAAGCCATAGAAAACCCAGACAACCTCCTCCCCAAAGACGGTATTGTTAAATATTATGGCGAGTTAATCTCACTGACATCAGCCGATGATTTTTTCAATTGCCTACTAAACACTATCGAGTGGAAAAATGATGAAGCCGTTATCTACGGCAAACGTATCATCACTAAAAGAAAAGTAGCTTGGTATGCCGAACAACCTTTTAACTATACTTATTCCAATACAACCAAACGCGCACGGCCCTGGACTAACGAATTATTGCAACTTAAAGCTATCGTCGAAGAAAGAACGGGAGAGCAGTTTAATTCTTGCCTGTTAAATTTATACCACGATGGCAGCGAAGGAATGGCATGGCATAGCGACGGAGAAAAAGATTTAAAAAAGAACGGCGCCATCGCCTCATTAAGTTTTGGGGCAGAAAGGAAGTTTTCTTTTAAGCATAAAACCACTAAAGATACCGCCTCCTTAGTATTAGAGCATGGCAGTCTGCTCGTCATGCAAGGCACCACACAAACTTATTGGCAGCATCGCTTACCGCCAACTAAAACTGTAACGGAGCCAAGAATCAATTTGACGTTTCGAACGATTGCGCACGACAAATAGCTATATTGCCACCACTCATCAAACACTGATTCATTTGACCTTATTGTCACTATAATCGAGACAAATAATAGAATTTAATTGCAAGCAACAAACAATACAGCACGCTTTTATCAAATAGTAAAAGCAACTATTCTGCTGTAAGGTTTGCATATAATAATATTCTTTTAAAATAATAATAAGGTGATTACTCATGCAAGTTAACGCCGATTCAACACACGAAACGAAACCTAAAAAAGAAAAAATAACGGCGTTTCAGATAGTCGCCTTACTCAGCTGCTTGCTACTAAATATGCAAGATGGCTTCGATATTTTGTCGATTGCTTACTCTGCTAATGCCCTAGCGACAGACTGGAATTTATCGCCAATTAAACTGGGGGCAATTTTAAGTGCCAGCCTATTTGGCATTATGATTGGCGCGATGTTTTTAAGCCCCTATGCAGATAAATTTGGCCGCAAACCTATGACCATCGCCGGCCTAGTTATTTCTGGTGTCGGCATGATAGGAGCAACAGTTGCCACTAATGCCGACATGATGATGATTTCCAGATGTATCACAGGCATAGGAATCGGCGGTATTCTGGCAAGCCTCAATACCTTAGTTGCGGAATATGCTGGCGATCGGTTTCGATCCATGGCGGTCGCCATTTTTCAAATGGGATTTCCACTAGGCGCGGTAGTCGGCGGCTCTATTGCCGCATGGCTATTAGATGCCGGTAGCTGGCGTTATGTTTTTGCTTTTGGAGCAATGCTTTCGTTTATTTTTATACCAGTGGTGATGCTACTCCCAGAGTCCATCGACTATTTAGCTAAATCAGGAAAACCTAACGCACTTGAACGCATTAACAGCATTAACGCCAAGCTAGGCAGACAACCACTATCCACTTTGCCGCCTGCACATGACTTACCTAAGCATTCAGTCACCCAAAGCATTTTGCTACTTTTCGGCGCAACCTATTGGCTGCGTACAGTGCTACTTTGGCTAGCATTTTTCTTCCTGCTAATGACGCTCTATTTTGTTTTGAGCTGGGTGCCAAAATTGCTGATTGAGCAAGGTATGTCTCAACAGGAAGGTATTCGCGGCGGCATGGCACTCAACTTATTAGGCGTGGTAGGTATTATCTCTTTTGCTCTCATATCAATACGCTTTCGCGCGCCAGTACTAGGGGCGTTCTACTTGGTTGGCGCCAGCGTAGTTTTGTTTTTTCTCGGAACACTCAACACAGATGGCAACATCCCAAACCTAAGTACGCTGATCGTCGTTGCATTTGTTGGTTTTTTTGTACACGCGTCGATGATTGCACTGTACGCAACGGCACCAACACTATACCCACCTGAGATCCGAGCGACAGGAACAGGCTGGGCTATTGGACTAAGCCGGTTTGGCGCTGTATTTGGCCCCTGGCTGACGGGACAACTTTTGGCAGCTGGCTGGCTACCTAGCGATATTTACCCAGTGTTTGCGATCCCAACATTACTTGCAGCACTCTTTGTCGGCTTACTGGCCTTTCGACTTAGAGAAAAACCTGAACCATAACACTCAACCTGCCGACCACTAAGGCCAAGGAAACCCGCCGCTAATCGTACACTTTCATTATGAAAATACAGTTCCTGAAATTCCTGTTTTCAACTACTTTATTTACCATGTTATGATGCGCGCATTAAATTTAAGCCTACGGCCGCAATATTTATTTACTGGAGAACACGATGGAACCATTATCAGCCATATTCATCACTATCGGCAGCATTTTATTAGCAGGTAGCTGGATACAGCTACTCATCACCAGCTCTAAAGAAGACTTTGCTTGGGGGCTTTGTACTTTTTTTGTCCCACCACTCTCATACTGCTACGGCCTACTAAGGCTTGATATCGCTAAAGATGCATGGGGCTTGGCAATTTTGGGATTACTTTCAGTGGGACTAGGTCTTATCTAACACTGAATTTAGCGAGCACTGTAGCTACGCCAATAAGTAAGCAAACTGCGAAAAGATGTACTAGAATCCATGACACAACGTTGTTTCATGGATTTTTTTTGTGTTGCTAAAACCGCCCTCTGACAACATTTTTTTGTAATAAGGTTAGCAGCAGCTATCAACACTATCGTTTTATTACTTCTCAGGAGAAATATGACTGATGCCCGCAATAGCCCTCCAATCAACAAAAAGGATAATCGGCAACGCGCTTAGCCGTGATAATTCACAATGGGAGCCTAATGATAAGACTGATCATTTTTCTGATTACTTTCCGGCATTCAAACCTGCCGCAAATGTTAAATCAACCCAAAATGAAACCCAGCCGACAGAAGTACCACT
>CALBVI010000364.1 GCA_937969395.1 uncultured Spongiibacteraceae bacterium
CTATACTGATTCCACATCATTAACGATCTATGATAGTCAGGGTAACTCGCATATATTGAGCCAATATTTTGTTAAAACCGGATCTAACACATGGGATATGAATGTAAAAATAGATGGTGCTGATATCGGTACGCCTAGCGATGGTGTTATTGGTGATACTGCAGTACCTCTAACCTATCAAATAACATTTAATTCCGATGGTACGTTGGCGGCAATTGGGCAGCATGAATATCCAACTGGTAGTACCACGGCTTTGGACCAGAATGGTACAGTGAATGTTGTGACAGATTTTCAGATCGATAACTGGGTGCCGTTGAATAGTGATGGTAATTGGAATGGTGCGATTGGTTCTAGTGTTGCTACTGGTGGTGATGGTTCGGGAAGTATTGTTAATCCTGGAGTTAACTCTAGTTTTCAGATTGATGTTGGTTCAGCCACGCAATTTAGTGGTGAGTTTTCAGTGACATCAGTGGATCAAGACGGTTTTGGTCAAGGTCGGTTAGCAGGTGTTGAAGTTGATGAGAGTGGAGTTATTTTTGCCCGCTATACTAACGGTGAGGCATTAACGTTAGGGCAGGTTATACTGGCTTCATTTAATAATGAGCAGGGCTTGACGCCACTAGGTGATACGTCATGGGCGCAGTCTTTTGAGTCGGGAGCTCCGGCAGTGGGTGCGCCGCAGAGTGGCTCTTTAGGTGCTATTGAGGCAGGCGCTTTGGAAGAATCAAATGTTGAGTTATCGGAAGAGTTGGTGCAGTTGATTATTGCGCAGCGTAATTATCAGGCAAATGCTAAAACGATTGAAACAGCTGATACGGTAACGCAGTCGATTATTAATCTTCGATAATTTTTAAAAATATTCATTTCACTTTTTCCAAAAAAACCGCAGCGCTAGCTGCGGTTTTTTTTGCTTTAAAAATCAATAATTTTTGTTTTGCCTGTTGGCATTGTAATTGCATTTTACTTTATAACGCAGTTAGTACAGCAAAGCGGCAAAAGAGTTTAATCGAGTGATTTTAGTTAGTTATTTTAAGTAAGCGAGGGTAGTCATGGATAAGGCAATTTATATAGCAATGTCGGCAGGGCAAAATATTATGTCTGCGCAAGCTGTACATGCTAATAACTTGGCTAATGCCAGTACCACAGGCTTTCAATCTGATTTTGCTCAAGCTCGGTCAATGGGTGTTTATTATGGTGATGGTCACAGTACTAGAGCTTATGCAATGGCCGAAAACCCAGGCACTGACTTTAGCCGCGGTGCACTTAACAAAACCGGGCGTGATTTAGATATGGCGGTTGAAGGCGATGGTTGGATTGCTGTGCAAGCCCCTGATGGATCGGAAGCTTATACCCGCGGAGGATCTTTAAAAGTAAGTTCAGCGGGCCAGTTATTAACCGGCAACAATTTGCCTGTGCTGGGTAATGGTGGTCCGGTATCGATTCCCCCTGCTGACAAAATCACCTTGGGTGCTGATGGCACTATCACTATTCAGCCGCAAGGGCAGAGTGCGGATGTGCTTTCAAGTATCGATAGAATAAAAATGGTTAACCCTGAATATGCAGATTTGGAAAAAGGTCTTGATGGTTTGGTTCGCCGTAAAGATGGTGGCATAGAAATTCCCGATGCGTCTGTTGGTCTTCAATCAGGATTTTTGGAAACCAGTAATGTTAATTCTGTTCATGAACTAACCAATATTATGTCATTGGCTAGACAGTTTGAAATTAATGTAAAGATGATGAAAGTGTTCGAAGATAATTCTTCTGCAGCAACACAAATATTGAAAACTCAGTAAAAGCTGTAATTTTAATTCTACAGTATGAGTAAAAAGTCATTAAGTGAACAACAAGAAAATTTCTAAGAGAGGTAAGCGATGAATCAGGCTTTATGGATCAGTAAGACAGGTTTAAGTGCTCAAGATACTCGTTTGTCAACCACGGCAAATAACTTGGCTAACGCTGCGACAGTCGGGTTTAAACGTGACTCTGTTATATTTGAAGATTTACTTTATCAAATTGAACGCCAGCCGGGTGCGCAGTCTTCACAGAATACTCAGCTACCTTCAGGTATGCAGATTGGTACGGGTGTTCGTGTTATTGGTACTCAAAAAGAGTTCACGGAAGGTAGTCTTGAAATTACGGGTAACTCTTTAGATATTGCTATCGATGGTCGTGGTTTTTTTGAAATTTTACAAGCCGATGGCACGTCGGCATATACCCGCAATGGTCAATTTCAATTAAGCGCTGAGGGGGAAATTGTTAACTCGCGTGGCATGATATTACAGCCAGCGATCACTGTACCTGCCGATGCGCAAACACTTACGATAAGTACTGATGGTATTGTTGAAGTGACAGCTTCTGATGGTACTAATCAGTCGTTGGGAACAATACAAATTACTAACTTTACTAACCCTGCCGGTTTACAAGCTTTGGGTTCAAACTTATTCGCAGAAACAGCGGCGAGTGGCTCTCCGCAGGCAGGTACTGCGGGCAATGATGGGCTTGGTGGTATCGAGCAGGGAACGTTAGAAAACTCTAATGTTGATGTGGTTCAAGAGCTTGTCAGCATGATTACTACGCAGCGAGCTTATGAAATGAATTCGAAAGTTATTTCAACCGCAGATTCAATGTTGCAGTACATTACTCAGAATTTATAAGTTTTTATAGGTTGATATTGAACCGCCGGATTAACAATAGGTAAATAAAATGTCACATTATTTATTAAAAATCATTTCATGTGTTGCGTTAGTGTTCGGGCTGCAAGCTTGTATGATTGCGCCGCAACCAGTGGCTGGTGATCCGCATTATGCTCCAGTTATATCAGCAACAACATTACCTCCTATTACCAATAAAGGGGGGATTTATCAGCCCGGTTATTCGCGAGGGTTATTTGAAGACAGTCGTGCTAGCCGCGTTGGGGATATTATTTCTATTGTTTTAAGTGAGCAAACAGTATCGACTAAATCGGCTGATACTGAAGTGAAAAAAGATAATACGATTGGCTTTGATGAGGGGATTGTTTTAGGTCAGGGGATTGGTTTTGGTATTGGCGACTATAGTCTAGAAACTTCGTTGTCACAGGCTAGAGATTTTTCTGGTGAATCAACGAGCGATCAAAGTAATAGTTTAAGTGGCAGCATTGCTGTGACCGTGGCTGATATTTTACCCAATGGTCTGATGGTGGTGCGCGGTGAAAAATGGATGACATTAAATCGCGGTGAAGAATTTATTCGCGTTAGCGGTTTAGTAAGACCGGAAGATGTACAGCCAGACAACACTGTTTTATCAACACGTCTAGCTGATGCTCGTATTACTTATAGTGGCAAAGGTGAGTTAGCCGACGCTAATCAGCAAGGTTGGATCTCACGATTCTTCAATTCGGAATATTGGCTGTTTTAATTAATGTGAAAGTGTTTGTTGGCATGATAGGTGCATTTTGCATCATAGAAGCTTCATTAAGTAATAGGTGTTTTGATGCAATACAGTAAGAGCAAAATATCGATTGATAAATTAGTACGCGTGATAGCGACTGTTTTTTTATCATTGATTTTTTTACCAAACGCACAAGCTGAGCGTTTAAAAGATATTGCTTCAATTGCTGGTGTTCGTGATAACCCGATTATTGGTTATGGTTTGATTGTAGGTCTTGATGGTACCGGTGACCAAACAACTCAAACGCCTTTTACTACGCAAGCTTTTCGTTCAATGTTAAAGCAGTTGGGTGTCGTTATACCTGATGATGTTGCTTTTCAATTAAAAAATGTTGCTGCTGTAACGGTTCATGCAACGTTACCTGCCTTTGCTAAACCGGGCCAAAAAGTTGATATAACAGTCTCATCAGTGGGTAATGCTGGAAGCTTGCGAGGCGGGAGTTTGTTGCTGACGCCATTGAGAGGGGCTGATGGTCAGGTCTATGCTTTGGCTCAAGGTGAATTAGTCGTTGGTGGCTTTGGTGTATCTGGTGCTGACGGTTCAAGTATTACCGTGAATATCCCGAGTGCTGGTCGTATCCCGAATGGCGCAATTGTCGAACGTAGCATTGCTAGCGGTTTTAGCGAGGGAACGCATCTTACCTTTAATTTAAAGCGTGCGGATTTTACAACGGCTAGACGTGTTGCTGAAAATATTAATGAATTACTAGGGCCTAATATTGCACGTGCCGCTGACGCTGTTTCTATTCATGTCACTGCGCCGGTTGACCCTAATCAGCGCGTTGCATATATGTCCTTATTAGAAAATGTTGAAGTGACGCCGGGAGAGGCACCCGCAAGAATTATTATTAATTCTCGTACTGGAACCATTGTTGTTGGTGAGCATGTTTCAGTACGTCCCGGTGCTGTAACCCATGGTAGCTTATCGGTGACTATTCGAGAGACGACACAGGTTAGTCAACCTAATCCATTGGGTGATGGACAAACCGTTGTTGTGCCGCAGTCAGAGTTAGAAGTTACGCAAGAAAATAATCGCATGTTTGCCATCGACAGCGTTACAACACTTGATGAAATTGTTCGAGCTGTTAACCAAGTAGGTGCGGCGCCAGGTGATTTAATGGCAATACTTGAAGCTTTAAAACAAGCCGGTGCATTACAGGCAGACTTAATCGTTATTTAATCAGCGGCCAATTATCGTGATGAATTCCAATAGTATACAAAGTCATACAGCCTCAGAATCTTATACTGATTTAGCAGGTCTTAATGCGATTACTGGTTTAGCTGCGACTGATAAAAATCAGGCACTGGATGAAATAGCCAAGCAGTTTGAATCAATGATGGTACGCATGATGATGAAAAGTATGCGTTCAGCTAATGAGTCGTTCGCTGAAGGTAATATGTTATCGAGCCATGCTGGTGATACCTATCAAGAAATGTATGACGATCAGTTGGCGTTATCGCTTTCAAAGGATCGTGGTATTGGGGTTGCTGAAGTGATGGTTCGTCAGTTGCAAGATCGGTTCGGTGAGCAGTCAACAGAAGATACAAATAGTGAGTCTAAAGGTTTGTCAAATTATGATGACCGTAGAATTAACGCATTAGTTTCTTCTCCGTTAAGTGTTCTTTCATCGTCAAAAGAAAAAGACGCTCAGAAAATTTCTACCAATAATCTAGAGGTGGGAATAGCAGAGCCTGAGAAGTTGGCGGCAGAAGATTTGCTGCCAGAAAATGAAGCCTTTGTTTTTGATGGCTCAGTCGATAGTTTTATTACTCAAATGTACCCCTTAGCAAAATCGGCAGCCGATAAATTAGGCATAGACCCTGAAGTACTTATAGCCCAGTCGGCACTTGAAACTGGCTGGGGGAAAAAGATTAGCACTGAGCAAGGACGATCTAGTTTTAATCTGTTTAATATCAAAACAGGTGGCCAATGGCAGGGGGATTCAGTACAGGTATCTACCCTAGAGTATCGTGAAGGGGCTATGGTCAAAGAAAACGCACATTTTCGTGCATATCAAACACCTCAGCAGAGCTTTGATGATTATGTCGACTTTGTTCACCAAAATCCAAGGTACACCAAGGCTGTTGGTGCTGAGGATAATGAGTCTTATATACAGGCATTAAGTGAGGCGGGTTATGCAACTGACCCAGAATATGCCAATAAAATTATGCGTATCTATCGTAGTGAGCCCTTACAAAGTGTTGCGGCTTCTATGGCGCGTAGCGCTTACAGTCTTTGAGGTAGAAAGTAATGGCGTCTTTATTAAGTATTGGTGTTACAGGTCTGCGAGTTAACCAGACTGCGCTACAGGTCACGGGTAATAATATATCCAATGCGGATATTGAAAGTTACACGCGTCAGCGTACTGAAATTGTCACTGGCTCGGAGCAGTTTACCGGCGGCGGTTATATTGGCAGTGGTAGTACGGTGGAAACAATTAGCCGTATTACTGACCAATTTTTAACGACACAAATAATTTTAGATTCATCGACTTATAATAGTGTTTCTGCCTACAGTGAGAATGTTGAACAGCTAGATTCTTTATTAGCTGGTGAACTGAGTAGTTTGAGCTCAGGTATTGCGTCGATGTTCAGTGCGGTAGAGGTGAGTATCGAAGATCCGACTTCATTGCCTTCTCGGCAGTTAGTCCTCAGCGAGGCTCAGGGTTTGACTGATCGAATACAAACTATCTACGACCGTTTATCACAGCAGTCAGATTCAGTGAATGAGCAATTGGCATCACTAACTGTGCAAGTAACAACGTTAGCTCAGGGAATTGCAGAATTAAATGAAGCTGTTCTGCGTGAAACGGCTACTGGAGCGTCGCCCAATGCTTTACTGGATGCCCGAGATGATTTAATTGGTGATCTCTCGGAGCTGATTTCGGTACGTACCACTGACGATAGTTCTGGTGCCGTTAATGTGTTTGTTGGTTCTGGTCAGCCTTTGGTTGTAGGTGTCGAGGCCAGTACGATGGGTGTTCAGGCAAGTACTACGATTGCTGGTGAAGTGGATATTACCTTCTCAACGAGCAGTGGCTCAGCGTTGGTGGTGACCTCTGCTATTTCGGGGGGGCAGCTTGGCGGATTGTTGGAATTTCGTGATGAATCTTTGGAGCCAGCATTTAATGCGATTGGCCGTATTTCGTTAGCGTTAAGCGATACGATGAATCAGGTTAATCAGCAAGGTTTGGATCTTGAGGGTAATTTTGGGTCGCTGATTTTTACGGATGTAAATAGTGCTCAGCTAATGCTTGATCGATCGATCGCTTCTTCAGCGTCTACAGGTACTGCGGAATTGGCGGTATCTATTCAAGATGTTAGTGGCTTGACGGAGGCTAATTACAGTTTAGATATCATCAGTACGGGTGTGCCTATTACCGCGACCTTAACTAATGAAACATCGGGGGAGGTTATTAGCGGTACGTTTGTCGATACCGATCACGATAACGATGCGCTGACTGCAGATGTTAGTTTATTTACCCCGGCAGACTCCAGTAAAACCGAGGGGCTTGGTATTTATGTCGATAGTGGGTCATTAGC
>CALBVI010000365.1 GCA_937969395.1 uncultured Spongiibacteraceae bacterium
TGTACCGTTTCGTTCTTTGCAAAATGAGAGCGATCGTTTAGTCGTTTCTGGGCGTACAAACTTTGAGCTTTCGTCTACTGCTGAACTATTTGCTGAGGCAACTTACGCAAATAATACCAGTACTGTTCAGTTTGATCCGCAACTGGCTATTTTCTCTGACGCGGGCTTTGGCAGTTCAGGTACGGCCGGATTTCGTTTTCCTACAGGGCCAACTGTTTCAACAGGCGGCGATGATCTGAGAGCGATTACCCGAAGGTTTACTGAATTCGGTCCAAGATCTGCTGAGATTGATCGCGATTTATTTAGAGCTACCGTTGGTGTGAAGGGCTCAGTTGGCACGTCCGATTATGAAGTTTACTATCAATACGGCCGTGTTGAATCAGATCAAACAGACTTTAATACCATTGATAAATTACGATTGCTTACTTCGATTGATCCAACAGCTTGTGCTGCGGCATCAGGTTGTCAGTTTGTTGATCTTTATGGCCGAAACAGTATTGATCCGCAGTCGCTAGATTGGGTCTCCGATGATCTCGTGAGCAACAGTGAAAGTGAGCAGCAGGTTATCAGTGGTTACCTAACCGGTGAATTATTTAGCATGGGTAGCAATGATGTTTCTTATGTTATCGGTGCAGAATATCGCGATGAACAGGCAGTTATTAATCCTAATGAGAGCTTGATTGCCGTTGATAATCCTTTGAACCCTGGTGTAGGTGAATTAGTTGGACTTAAAGGAACGCGAACGTTTTTTGGAGCGACGGATGGTGGTTACGATGTCGCCGAAATATTTGGTGAATTACTTTTACCGTTTACCGACAACTTCAATATAGGTCTTTCTGCTAGGCTCTCTGATTACAGCACAGTGGGTTCAGAAGCTACCTATGGGTTGAAAGCAAACTACGACGTTACAGACATTTTGTCATTCCGTGCTAGTGCTGGATCGGCAACGCGTGCACCTAATATCAATGAGTTGTATAACCCTGATAGCGTTCAAACAACAGGTATTTCTGATCCCTGTGACACGCTTGCGGATGACGGCAGCGCGCTTACACCTTCAGCGGCTTGTTCATCACTTGGAGCAACGTATAACCCTACGGATTTAGATCAACAGATTCGCGGAGTGACCGGTGGTAACTCAGAGCTCGATTCAGAAACTGCTGACACTTTTACCTTTGGTGTCATTCTTGATTTGCTTGATTTTGGTGAAGACACAACGCTAACTCTGGATTATTACAGCATAGATTTAGAAGATGTACTGGCTTCATCGTTTAGTGCTCAGGCGACGCTTGATCGCTGTCTCGCTACAGGCGAAGACTTCTTTTGTAACAACATTACCAGAGACGCAACTACAAACTTTGTAACATCTATTAGAAGTGAACAAGTCAATCTTGCGGAAGAAAGTATTGAGGGTGTCGATTTAACCTTTAATCATTCTTGGGCAATAAAAGATGCTTTTGTAAATCTTTCAGTGAACTACGCTCACTTGCTTGATCATACAAGAAAGGTAAATGATACCGTCGAAGAAGAAGATCTTGTCGGTAGAGTTGATAACATTGATGACAAAGTCAATTTGACACTGGCTTATAACAGCATTAATTGGGACCTTGGTTTTACCGCGCGCTATCTTGCCGGTGCAAAACAAAGCCTTACTGCTGATCCATTAGTAGCCGTTGGAAATTCCATTGGTTCGCAGGTGTATGTTGACCTGCATGGTGGTATTGATGTTTCTGAAGAAGTTCGTTTATCTTTCGGAATTGAAAACCTCAGTGATGAGGAGTCTCCTGTGGTGACACAATTGTTTGAGAATAATGGCAGTGCTGATACAACGTCAGCTGGCATCTATGATGTACGGGGTAGATTTATGTACCTTAATGCTTCCTATAGTTTTTAGTAAACCTTCCCTCTGTAAGTAGAGCAGCTAGCTGCTCTACTTGTTAATTCCCTCAGTTTCTTTCTGACTCCTTTTCAAGGGAGTGGCAAGGAGTGTGAGATTAGTACTTGTCATTCAGGAGGTTTAAATTGCTTAAAGTAGATAGTGAGACAAATTACGACCTAATTGTGTGTGGCGGCGGAGCCGCAGGTGTTGCTGCTGCTATTGGTGCAGCAAAGGAAGGTGCCAAGGTTTGTCTAATCGAAAAATACGGTTTTCTTGGTGGCGCAGCTACCAATGCACAAGTTTTAGCTTACTGTGGATTTTTTCAGCAAGGTAGTTCCCCGGTAAGTGCTGTATCAGGTGTGGGCGATGAAATTGTTTCAGAGTTAAAAAAACATGGGCTGGATGGCAAGGCGCATTGTTCGGAAACAACGGGCAACTGGATTATTCTGTTAGATCCGGAAGTTCTCAAACACTCACTAGATAATGTCATTAAACGTTATGGAATAGACCTACGTTTACATACTCGAGTCGCAGCCGTTATGCGAACGGGGCAAAGTATAGAAGGAGTAACAATCGCAGGGATGAGTGGTAGGCAACGTTTATTTGCTCGTACTTATATTGATGCGAGTGGCGATGCAAATTTAGCCATGCTGACGGGGCTTGAGTATCGTATTGGTGATTATGAGCAGCGTATTCAGGCTGCAACGATGCCTGTACGTATTGGTGGCATATCACCTAATACTGAAATAGATCGGCAGTTACTACAAAAATTGATCGCAGAGTACAACGTCAACGGACGACTCCCTTTTCCGAGAACGGATGGTGGCATTTATACTCGATTACCCATTTCAGCGGATATGTGGTGGATGACAATTGATCTTGAATTAAAAGATCTCGACTCTGTGAGTTTTACCAAAGCTGAAATCCAAGGAAGAGATATGGCTTTTGAATATCTCCAGTTATTACGCGATAAAATGCCAGGGTTTGAAAAAGCGTATATTGCTTCCACTGGCCCGCAGGTAGGTGTTCGTGAAACACGCCATCCACAAGCACGCTACGAACTGACTCAAGAAGATGCATTAAATGGACGCCAGCGGGCAGATGGTATTGGTCGTGCAGCTTGGCCAATCGAAGTGCATAAAGAAGCCGGAAAACCTTATTACAAATCAATCGGTGGTGATGGATATTTTCATGTCCCCTATGATTCCATTCGTGCCAAGGGAGTTGATAATCTTTGGTATGCGGGAAGAGTAATCGGCGCGGACCCAGAAGCTTATGGATCGATACGCGTTATGGGGACAGCGTTTGCAACAGGTCAAGCCGCAGGTGTGGCGGCGGCTTCATTCGCCGACCATCACGATTCGGTTAACGTTCCTGACGTTAGAAAACGGTTATTAAGTCAGGGGGCTATTATCTAAATGTTAAATGCGCCATCAAAATTAATTGCGGGATCCTCATCTTTTTACGCAATAGTGGGCGACCCTATTCATTTGGCTAAAACCCCTGAAATATTCAACCTCCGCTTTTTATCGAAAGGGATTGATGCGGTATTTCTACCCTTTCATGTTAGTCATGAAGGGCTTGAAGGGTTGTTTGATTTTTTTCGATACTCAGATAATTTTAAAGGCATGGTCGTCACCATGCCGTATAAATCGGCAGTAGTTCGTTATATCGATAGGCTAACTGATACTGCAGCAGCGCTTCAGTCAGTTAACGTTGTGTGTAAAGAAGAGAAACAGTTAGTAGGGTCAATGTTAGACGGGCAGGGAATGCTCAGAGCCATCAAAAGAAAAAACAGTGATTTATTTAATCATCTTGCAGATATCAAGATTGGAATGCTTGGCAGTGGTAATGCCGCAAGTGCTATTGCGCAAGAACTATTTAAACATGGTGCAAAAAACCTTTTCGTTTTTGCCGATAAAGATAACGCCGAAGAGGCAAGGCCAATGATACAGAGGCTTAAACCATCTCTGCGAAACCAGCACATCTCAGTATCGGCGCCACAGTTTTGCGACATACTTATTAATGCAACACCGCTAGGCATGTGTGACGCTGATACGCTTCCATTTTCTCCAGATTTGATTGATAAAACTCAACTCATCGCCGACGTTGTTACTTCACCAACAGCTCCGTTGATTCAGCAAGCACAATCAATAGGTATTGATACGGTTAATGGTGCTGATATGGCTCGTTCACAGTCAGGGCTTATTGCAGATCTATTTAATTTGCCGGAGCTATTCGATTGATTTTTTTATTTAATTTTTACATAAGGCAATAGACTGATATGGGAAACTTATCCTTAATAGATGTATTTGTTATTTTTAGCCTTATGGCTGGAGTAACTTGGTTTGGTCATGTGCTCAGTGGCTCTGTGGTAAATCGCAGTCAATTCTTTAATGCGGGAGGTGGTTTGCCATGGTGGGCGGTATCCACATCAATTATTGCAACAGTCGTTAGTTCGGTTACATTTATTTCAGTGCCTGCCGCGGTGTTTATGGACGGCGGTAACCTCACATACGCTCAAATGATTATTGGTTTGTCACTGGGTAAAATAGTTACGTCTTGGCTTTTTGCAGAACCTTATTATTCTAGTCGCGGCGTGGCGACAACCTATGATTATATCGGTAAGAGAATTGGTCCAGAGGCAGGACGGTTTTCAATGATTGTCGGCCTGGTTTTGAACTTAATAAACACCGCTGTGAAATTGCTAACGACCGCTTTGGTTTTATCTGTAATGACCGACTGGTCTCTGCCTATATGCTGCCTGTTTATTATTTTATTTAGTATTCTCTGGAGTTGGCTTGCAGGATTAAAAACCGTTATTTGGACAGATTTTTTATTATTTTTAATTTTTGCATTTGGCGCGTTATTTTCTCTTATATGGGTATTTTTTGCAGTTGATATGCCTTTGGCGCAAACTCTGCAATTGCTTGATGAAAATGCCAAAACAGCGTTATTCGATTTGAGTATTGATCCACATATAACCTATACACTATGGGCAGGAATTATAGGTTCTATTACCTTGAGTATTTCTATGGCTGGTGGTCAGGGAACTTTACAGCGAGTTAGGGCTTGTAGAAGTGTTGTTGAGGCGAAAAAAGCCTACAATTTTGCGGCGCTGTTTTATGTGTTGCATGTATTGATACTTTTTGTAGGTCTCGCATTGTGGGTGTTTTATCAAAAAGCTGGAATTCCAACAGAGCTGGCTGAGCAATTGGTGGCTCAACCCGATAGAATATTTCCTTACTTTATAATGACAGAAATTCCGACTGGTATTTCTGGTTTATTTATTGCCGCCATTTTTGCTGCGGGAATATCGACGCTTGATTCTGCCCTTGCTGAAGTTGCTGACGTTTCTGTTGCAAACATTTATGAACCTTACATCAAACCAAATGCGAGTGACGCACATTATTTATGGGTGTCACGTATTCTTCTTCTCGTGTGGGGGGGAGCGTTTTTTGCTCTGGCATTATTTTTTAGTAGCTTCCAAGCTGAAGGCTTACTCAACCTAACGTTTAAATTGCCAAGTTATCTAACGGGAGCCATGTTTGGCACCATTATTTTGGCTCGATTTAGAATTGGTGGTGTCCCAGAATATGCTGCGGGTTTTGTTACTGCTAGCTTTTGTGTTTGGTTGATGCAAAGTAATGACGTGGGGTTTTTATGGTGGTGTCCAATTTCTGGATTAATCATGCTCTCTGTAAGTTGTGGGCTATCAATTATGCGCAATAATTTTAACCCAGAAAGAACGGGTATTATTTGAGGTTTAGATTAAAAGTAATCTCTCCCTTTGGGGAGAGAAAATAAATTGTCAGTGAGTTAGCAATGAAGTCTGGATGGAATACGGGTCGCTAATAACTACATTTTTCTTTTAAGAGAGATAGGTAATTTTTTTATTACCTACGTGAAAATAGTGACTGTGCTGATCTTATAAATCATCCAAACTTTCAATATATTCAAAGCCGTTTTCTGCGAGTCTGGGTCGCATGTTGTACAAATCTAAGCCCAAGATTCCTGAAGCAAGTTTTATGCGTTTTTCTTCTTCTAAGGCTTCTCGCTTTTCCGCCTCGTTAAGCGCACTTTCAGCTTCTAAGCGTGGGATAACAACAACCCCGTCAGCATCAGCAATAATGGCATCGCCAGGGTTTACTAATTGGCCTGCGCAAATGATAGGGACGTTCACCGCCCCCAGCGTATTTTTAACAGTACCCTTAGCGGATATCGCCTTAGACCAAACGGGAAAGTTCATTGCTTCGAGCTCTTCTATATCGCGGACACCGGCGTCAATAACCAAGCCTTTCACGCCTCTGGCTTGAGCCGATGTCGCGAGTAAGTCACCAAAAAAACCATCGCTGTTATCGGTGGTACAAGCGACAACGAGTATGTCGCCAGGTTGGCAAAGCTCAATCGCAACATGGATCATCCAATTATCACCAGGTTGGGCTAAAACAGTCACTGCGCTTCCCCCCATTGATGCTCCTCGGTATATAGGGCGCATATAGGGTTTCATATTGCCAATCCGACCAGCGGCCTCATGCACTGTAGCCACACCTAACTGACCAAGCTTTGAGGCGGTTTCTTGACTAACTCGATCGATATTTTTTACAGCAACTGTTCTCATTTTTGCCTCCAGATTAGGAAATATAAAGTACGCCGCGACTTAATAATCGAGCCGTTCGCAACAAACCGACGCCTGTTAATTGGATGCCACTATCCTCTGTTGATGTTTCTACCGCGCAGGTAAATTCACCGGAGGGGTGCTCTACCGAGACAAGAACGTTGCCGTCGCTATCAGGTTCGACTGTTTTGGCAACGTCCGCAGCTACCGTATTAGGCAAAATACAGCCTGCGGCAACTGAAACAGCACCAAGTACACCGATGGCGTCGTGGCACTTGTAGGGAATAAAGGTTCGGGTATTGATGACACCACCTTGCAGTGCTGGTGAAATCAAACACATCTTGGGAACAGCGGCGCCATCGACATCCCCCAGATTCATTTTTGGCCCGAGTTGAAGCCGCATAGCTTGCAGGCTTGCCTTCAGCTGTTCGTTAGCGTCCAGCTCTGCGGGTGATTCATAACCGGTGATACCTAGATCGCTTGCCCGTAAGAGCACAACCGGCATGCCGTTGTCGATACAGCTAACCTCAATACCATTAATCGTATCGATGTGTTGTCCTGTGGGGAATAGAGATCCACAAGCTGAACCAATCGTATCTTGGTATTGGCAGACGACAGCTGCTGCTGTTCCAGGAACACCGGCAATAGCTGTATTGCCCTCGTAGGTGATTTCGCCCATAGGTGTTTGAACAACCAAGGTACAAAGCTTGCCGCTATTAACCATATGCACACAGATAGTTGTTTCACCCTCTTGTGCATCGACCATATTGGCTTCAATCGCGAAGGGGCCAACGCCGGCTAATATATTGCCGCAGTTTGGTGTTGTATCAACACGGTTTTCGCCGACGACAACCTGCACAAAAAGGTAATCAATATCGGCATCTGGACGAGATGACGGACTAATAATAGCGACTTTACTGGTTAATGCATGCGCACCACCCAGGCCATCAATTTGTCTTGCGTCGCGGCCCATTGCATCAAGCAGTATCTGGTTACGATGGTCTATATCAACAGGAAGATCGCGGGCGTCAAAATACAATCCTTTTGAACTGCCGCCACGAAACTGCATATAAGGAATAGCACGTTGAGCCATTATGGATTAAGCCTCTAACCTAGAGAAAACTTTGCGTGCATTGCCCTCAAATATTTTGTATCGATCATCGTCACTTAAACTGGTATTAGCATCAATATATTTGCGTGTATCGTCGAAGTAATGCCCCGACTCGGGATCGATTCCTCTAACGGCACCAATCATCTCTGAAGCAAAAAGGATGTTATCAACCGGAATGATGTCCAATAAAAGATCAATACCTTTCTGGTGGTATACGCAGGTATCGAAATAGACATTGTTCAGCATGATGTCTTTTAGATCGCCTAAATTTTTGTCTTGAGCTAAGCCACGAAAACGTCCCCAATGGTAGGGAACGGCGCCGCCGCCATGTGGAATAATAAATTTCAATGTTGGGAAATCTTTAAACACGCTTGAATACATAAGCTGATCAAATGCGGTGGTGTCAGCGCCGAGGTAGTGTGATCCAGTACTACTGAAGCAATCGTTACAGGCGGCACTAACATGAATCATAGCTGGCACATCAAGTTCAACCATTTTTTCGTAAAACGGGTACCAAGATTTGTCGTCAAGGCGATTATCTGTCCAGAAACCTCCGGTGGTATCAGGGTTAAGATTTACTCCAATAAAGCCCATTTCTTCCACACAACGAACCATTTCAGAAATCGATTTTGATGGATCTGTTCCTGGAGATTGCGGCAATTGAGCGACTGGAGCAAAGTTCTTAGGGTAGAGGTCACACACCCGACGAATAAGTTCATTTTGATGTTCTGTCCAAAACCGACTGGTATGTTCGTTACCAATATGGTGAGCCATCCAGCTTGCACGTGGAGAGAAAATCGTCAGATCTGTGCCCCGCTCGCGTTGCAAGCGTAATTGGTTGCTTTCAATACTTTCGCGGATTTCGTCATCAGAAACCTGCATAACGCCTTTTTCGCCAACAAAAGAAGGATCTTTTGCAACCGCGGCCTTTTGGGTTTCACGCCATGCGCCAACACCTTCAGGCGTTGTGGTGTAATGTCCGTGACAGTCAATGATCATTATTTATTCCTACTGCTAGTTATGAGCTTGAGAAGATTCTTCTGGCCAGTACAAGCGCATTGGGTTGTCGACGAGTAATGCCTGTTGCAATTCATGTGTAGTTGCAATTTTGGGAATGAAATTGACCAGTTGCCCATCGTCAGGCATATGCGTTTTCATATTAGGGTGTGGCCAGTCAGACCCCCATAAAACCCGATCGGGGAAGGCTTCAACAATACGACGAGCGAAGGGCACTACATCTTGATAGTTAGGCTCACCAATTAAAGATAAGCGATCAGGGCAGCTTACTTTAGACCATATATTTGGGTTGTCTTCGAGCAGTTTTACAAACAAATTAAACTCTGGACCTTGTGGATCTTTGCTCACATCGGGTCGCCCCATATGATCGACCACCACTGTGGTTGGTAAGGATGAAAAGAAGTCAAAGTATTCAGCTAAGTCTTGGGATTCAAAATAAATAACAATATGCCAGTCGCGCTTTTTTAAACGCTCGGCAATTTTCATTAAACCGTCAAAAGGTAAAACATCGACCAAGCGTTTAACAAAATTGAACCGCACCCCTCGAACGCCCGCAGCATGAAGTGAATCTAACTCGCTCTCTGAAACATCGGGGGTGACCGTCGCGACGCCGCGTGCCATTGTGTTTGATGCGTTTAAGGCATGCACCATTGCTCGGTTGTCTGCGCCGTGGCAGGTGGCTTGTACGATAATGTTGCGACTGAAACCTAAGTGATCTCTCAGATCGAATAACTGCTGTGCCGAGGCATCACAGGGGGTGTATTTACGTTGATCGGCAAAAGGGAACGTATCACCGGGTCCAAACAC
>CALBVI010000366.1 GCA_937969395.1 uncultured Spongiibacteraceae bacterium
TTTGGTTACCGTCCGCGGGATATGAAAAATGGTCTAGCCATGCCACCTAAGATGTCGCTTAGCAATATTATTCAAATGGCCGCAAAACCACGTTGGCTACTTGAAACCGCATTAGCTGGTCAGCCTGAAATGGAGACGCTAAAACCTTATATGCCGAAAAATATGCCGATGGATAACCTAGCGGAGTTTATGAACAAAACCGTGATGGGCCGCGTAGATATCGAAGGCTTAAAACCCATTCGAGATTTTTGGAAAGGCCCGCTAATCATTAAAGGGATAATTAATATAGAAGATGTAAAAAGCGTTATCGAATTAGGCGCCGATGCTGTAGTCATGTCGAATCATGGTGCCCGCCAACTCGATGTCGGTGAATCACCTGTCGAACCGCTAAAAAAAGCAGTGGCAAAATACAGCAATGACATTAAAATTTTTATGGATAGCGGCCTCCGTTCAGGCACTGATATAGCTAACGCTTTAGCTTGCGGTGCCGATTTTACCTTCCTCGGTCGTCCATTTGTTTACGGTGCCGGCGCCCTCGGTCATAAAGGCGGTTACCACACCATTAATATGCTGAAAACGCAGCTAGAACAAGTGATGAACCAATTAGGTTGCGCTTCGCCAACAGAGCTCTCACAATTTCTAGTTCCCCCATCGCAGGAGGGTTAGCGAATGAGCAATATCATCACAGCAATACCACAGCGTAGTGTTGGTAATACATCGCTTAAGATCGACACCCTCGGCTTTGGCTGTGCGCCGCTTGGCAATTTATACCATGCCATCAGCGATCAAGAAGCAAGCGCCATTCTACAATCAGCCTGGGATCAGGGCTTTCGATATTTTGACACGGCACCTCATTACGGCCAGGGACTAAGTGAGCGCCGCACCGGTGATTTACTCCGTCGCCAAAAGGGCAATAACTTCATCCTCTCCTCTAAAGTCGGACGCCTACTTAAACCTGCCGGATATGCTAAGGAACGCCACGG
Source organism: uncultured Spongiibacteraceae bacterium (assembly GCA_937969395.1). Classification (GTDB taxonomy): domain Bacteria; phylum Pseudomonadota; class Gammaproteobacteria; order Pseudomonadales; family Dasaniaceae; genus Oceanicoccus. The sequence continues at coordinate 984 of CALBVI010000366.1, forward strand.
TTTTGTCTCGCCCATGCCGTTCGATATTGAATACGATTACAGTTATGACGGCGTCATGCGCTCCTACGAAGATAGCCTGCTGCGCTTAGGTCTCGATACCATCGATATTCTTTATATGCATGATATCGGCGTCGATACTCACGGCGACAAAAATAAGCAATTATTCCCCGTCGCTATGCAAGGCGGCTATAAAGCAATGGATGAACTGCGGTCACAGGGACTCGTAAAAGCCATAGGTCTCGGCGTCAACGAATATCAAGTCTGCGAAGATGCCTTAGAGTATGGCGACTGGGATTGCTTCCTACTTGCTGGACGCTATACCTTGTTAGAACAAAAAGCGCTTGATAGCTTTTTACCTAAATGCGAGCAGCGTAACTGTTCCGTTATTATCGGCGGCCCCTATAACTCAGGGATTTTAGCAACAGGATCGGCAGGCAATCCCCATTACGACTATGCCCCCGCCCCGGCCAACATCATCGCGCGGGTACGTCAGATTGAAAATCTATGTAGCAAGTTTGATGTCACCCTTGCCGCAGCTGCGCTGCAACTACCTTTAGCGCACCCAGCGGTAGCTTCTGTCATCCCCGGCCTCGGATCTATCGACCGCATCAAACACACCACCGAATTATTTAACGAAACAATCCCTAGCGATTTTTGGCTAGCACTCAAAAACCAACAATTGCTTGATGAAAAAACGCCTATTCCTAAACCATAAGCTTATGAGGTTTTTCTCATTTCTAAGCAATAGAAAAAGAATTTTTTATGGATAAGCAACAACACACGGCAACTCATCGCGTCGACAGCCACCATCATTTTTGGCGTCGTGATCGCGGTGATTATGATTGGCTTACACCCGACCTAACCGACATCTACGATGATTTTTTACCTGAACAGTTGCGTCCTATTCTGCAACAGGCAAAGATCGAAAAAACTATTCTTGTACAAGCAGCGGAAACCGATGCTGAAACTAATTATCTGCTAGCTATCGCAGAGCAAACTGATTTCGTTAGCGGTGTTGTTGCTTGGGTCGATATGGAAAGCAAAAGCGTTGAGTCGAGACTGACTGCACTGACAAAAAATCCTTACTTTAAGAGCATTCGGCCAATGATTCAGGATATGGCTGACGAACACTGGATGTTACAACCAAGTTTAAATAAAACGTTCTCGGCACTGATTAACATGAAACTTAGCTTCGATGCCCTCGTTAAACCCCAACACTTAAAAACGCTGCATAAACTACTTCTACGCCATCCAGAATTAAGCGTTGTTATCGATCACGGGGCCAAACCGCAAATAGCCTCAGGCCAGTTTCAAGATTGGGCACAACAAATCAGTCTTATAGCAAATGATACCCAGGCACTGTGTAAAATTTCTGGGCTTATAACAGAAGCTGGTAAACGAGAAAATTACAACGCACTAGAGCCATACCTAGACCACCTGCTTAATTGTTTTGGCGCTGATCGATTGATGTGGGGAAGCGACTGGCCGGTCGTCAATATGGCGTCAGATTACTCAAGCTGGCTATCATTCTGTGAGCACTATTTATCGCGCCTAAGTCCTAGTGAACAAGATGCTATTTGGTCAAAGACAGCGACAAGATTTTATCGAATATAGCTAACACTTACGCTCCACTAAAACTTATAAACCACTTAGAGATAACACATTAGGTAATAAAATATGACTTCAAAGTTACTTGATAAAAACGCCTTAGTTACTGGCGGCGGCAGCGGGATTGGCGAAAGTATTTGCCTACACTTAGCGAAGGAAGGCGCATTGGTTTTTGTTATTGATCTCAACCTGAATTCAGCGCAAGCAACAGCTAACAAGATTGAGGAATCTGGCGGGAAGGCAAAAGCTTATTGCTGTGATATTTCAAACCACACAGAAGTTAAACAAGTATTTGACCGCATACTAGAAAACCACCCTATTGATATTCTCGTCAACAACGCGGGCATTGCGCATATTGGTAGTCTTGAGAATACCAGCGAAGAGGATATGGACCGACTCTATCAAGTTAACGTAAAAGGCGTGTATAACGCGATGTCAGCCACTATTGCCTCAATGAAAGCGCGCCAATATGGCGTCATTATTAATATGGCCTCTGTTGCCTCATCTGTCGGTATTGCTGACCGGTTTGCATACTCGATGACGAAGGGAGCGGTATTAACAATGACCTACTCCACCGCCAAGGACTACATCAATGACGGTATACGCTGTAATTGTATTGCACCTGGCCGCGTTCATACCCCCTTTGTCGATAGTTACCTAGACAATAATTACCCCGACAACCGCGATGAGATGTTTGAAAAATTATCAAAAACTCAGCCGATTGGACGCATGGGACAAGCTGATGAGGTGGCTGGACTCGTCACTTATCTTTGCTCCGATCAAGCCGCTTTTATAACAGGTTCTAACTTCCCCATTGACGGCGGTTTCGTAACCTTAAATAACTAACTACGACACCTACTTATTTCACCTAGCTATTTTATTAACCTATTTATAAACGCATCTTCTAAATCTACCCTATAAACCCATCTTCTAAATCTAAGGACCCTTACATGAAACTGCTAAGATACGGAGAACCCAGCCAAGAAAAACCAGGCATTCTTGATAACAACGGCGATATAAGAAGTCTTGAAGGTATTATTAGCGACATTGAAGGTGACGTATTGTCTTCAGAACAATTAGCAAAAATATCCGAAATTGACTCAAGCCAGCTACCGCTAGTCGATAACAATGTTCGCCTAGGCGCCTGTGTTGGCAATGTAGGCAAGTTTATTTGCATTGGTTTGAACTACGCAGATCACGCGGCGGAATCAGGCATGCCAATACCTACAGAACCAGAAGTGTTTACCAAAGCTACCAGCGCTATTTGCGGCCCGAATGACAATATTATTCAGCCCAAAAATAGTGACAAATTAGACTGGGAAGTAGAGC
>CALBVI010000367.1 GCA_937969395.1 uncultured Spongiibacteraceae bacterium
TTATCTCTCTCGGTACACTGCCGTTTGGACCTTTAGCTTGGTACAGCGAGGCAGATAGCAAACACACCTACGATGTTGCACTTTCTATAAACGCCGATATTGCGGTGCCAAGTCATGGGACTGTTGGAACCCAAGATGACGTCCGAGAGTTACGCCAATATATGGCGGATTTACGCGAGGGTGTAACAGCAGGCATTGAGGCTGGCAAATCTGTGGAAGAGATGCAAAAAACCTTGATGTTAGAAGACTACGCACACTTCGGTTTTTATGAAGACCGTCGCCCGCTAAATATTTTAGGCATGCACCGAGTACTGATGGAAGAGCGTTTAGCTAAATAGTTTGGCATTCCTCAAAAGTTGAGCCGGTACTCGCTATCAGAAGATTGCGAGTATCTAGGCTCTCCTCTCCTTTATTCTTCAAACATTCTTCAAACTCTAGATAAAATCAAAGCAATCCCGTCAATTTAGCAATTTTCAGACTTTACTTTTCTTTACAAGACAAAACTTTAATATAGCTATTTGATGCTATAACATAGCCATATTAAAGACACATTTATTAGATTCTTGAATAGGCTCTTAACCATGTTAAACCGCACCACGAAGTTCTCCATTGCTCCAGCACTCGCTTTTGCGTTACTGACCGCTTGCGGCACTTCTCAATCGGAAACGGCAGGGCCGCAATCCATATCAGCTACGCAAGTAAAAACTGATGTCTGGGTAGATAACTGGTTTGCTCTTTATGTAAATGAAGAACTTGTGAAAGAAGACTCCGTCGCGTTTAAAACAGAGCGATCCTTCAACTCCGAATCATTTACCTTCTCAGCCGAGCTACCCGTTCAAGTAGCCGTGATTATGAAAGACTATTACGAAAATGATACTGGCTTGGAGTATATCGGTGATCGTGGACAGCAAATCGGTGATGGCGGTTTTATAGCGCAGTTTAAAAATGCTGAAACAGATGAGCTGATCAACGTATCAAATAGTGACTGGCAATGTCATGTTATTCATCAAGCACCACTTAATACTAGCTGTGAGCGCAGCAATAACCCCAACACTGAATGTCAGTCGCTTATTACTACTGAGCCCAGTAATTGGATGAGCGCCGACTTTGATGACAGCACATGGGAATCCGCTGTTGAATATGATCCCCGTGTAGTGAGACCAAAGCGTGACTACCGAAATATCAACTGGGACAGCAGTGCAAAGTTCATTTGGACTGATGATCTGGAAGTAGACAACGTCATACTATGCCGATTTACCCTCGACGAGGCCTAAGTTTGAATGCGTCCCTTCAGCTATTCTTAATCAAGGAAGCTAAGAATTGGGGTCTACTCTGACCCCGAATAACCCCGAACATCCTTCATTGGAAATTTTTGGGGTTATACCTGCTTGGAGCTACATCTATATTGAAGCTACATCCATATTGGAGCTAGAACAGTTTGAAGCTATACCTGAAAACGGTAGCGAAAAAGCGCCTCAATTTTTACGGTATAACAAGACAACATTACGTTCTTATCTAAGTTAATAGAGGCGTCCATTAGCTACTCCGCTAACGCGATGACAACAGAATAAGGGTAGATATCCAATGAATACTCCGCTAGCAACGCTACGCCTACAACCGTTTTTTTTGTGTTTGATCATGTTCTTCTGCCTATCAAACACAGTCAGCGCGCATCACTCACATGGCAATTATCAAGTTCAAACGCTTATTGAAATTCAAGGGGTTGTAACCGAGTTTCACCTTGCTAATCCCCATGTCTGGATCTTTATGGATGTAAAAGATACATCAGGTGAAACAGCTAATTGGGCCATCGAAGGCGGCGGTCTACGTAGCTTCAAACAAGGTGGCTTGGACGATATCGCACCGGGAGACAATTTAACAATAAACTGCGCACCGACTCGCGGTGGCGACAACGGCTGTCTAATCAAAAAGATACAGCGCAACTCGACCAGCAAAGAAGAGGCTTCAGCATCCAGCTGGTCACAGATGACATTTCAAGAGGATTTTTTTCAGGTCAACTTTCCTCAAGAACCCAAGGTCCGCAAGGAAATTTACCGATCAGAATACGGCGCAAACTTGCCCTCAACCGTTTATGAAGTCCGTCAGGGCGATAGTCTCCATTCGGTAACCGTGGTTGATTTTAGTCGGGTTAAAGAAATCCATGCGTCTCAAGAAGATCAAGTTACCGTGGCAGGTGCTCACAACTTCTGGTTTTTTGATCCGCTGGCAGCCATTTCTTACGCCGCCCATCAGTTTCGGCAGCGAGGCGGCGACGTTAACTACGACGCCTGGCACGTCATAGACGGTATTGAGGGTCACCAAATGATTCTAGTGAACCCTGATAAAACCCAAACCTATGCCGGAATTTATCGGCACGCGGATCGGCTTTATATCCTAGAAGCTACCGTTCCGGCTGATGCGCCACCTCAGGGTATCTTTGAACAATCACTTCATATTCTTGACGAAGAAGGCAAACGGATTCGCTACAAACTGCTACCCGATCATTCGACAGAACGGGTTGAAATTTAGTACCTAAACAGAACTGTAGTAAAGAAGAAATTCCAGAGGGTTAACTGTAAATGAAAAACAATTCTTGGGTTTTAACAACCTTGCTTTCGGTAATCACATCGGTGCTGGTGCTGACCAGTGTTAATGAAACTTATATTAACAACAACTTTAGCGTAGTTATAAGTTTAGTCTCGGGATCAGTCTCCCTCGTGTTGATGGCGGCAAGCTGTATTCTTGCTATTCGCGTACGCTTTTTTGAAAAACTATTTGGTGGCCTTGATCGCGTTTACGAACAACACAAATGGCTGGGAATATGGGCGCTGATATTATTGGGCTACCACTTTCTTGTTCGCGCAGGGATCAGAGGCCCCGATTCTCAATCGATTATTCAAGCACCCAAAGCATTGGCCCATGTCATTCAGGGTTTTGCGGCCATCGGGCTGGCTGCGATTATTGTGACCTCGCTTAACCGCAATGGCATTCGCTATAGCCTCTGGCGATGGATTCACAAACTATCGGGGGTTGTATTTTTAATTGCAGCGACACACTGGTTAACCGCGAGAAACGTTGTTCCGTTTATCAGCCCAGCGGGGATTTGGATGGCAGTTTTATGTGCTTTGGGAGCAGCGGCGTTTATATATCGACTGGTGATGTATGATCTTGTACACAAGGGTAAAGCCTATGTGGTCACCGAAATTAATCAATTCCCACGGGGCATGCAGCTCGCAGTCAAGCCCAAAGACAAGGCAATTGATTATCACCCTGGCAGCTTTGTCTTTTTATCGTTTAAGAAAAAGGGCATGAGTGAACCCCATCCATTTTCTGTTGCCTCTGCGCCAAAAGAAGACGGCAGCCTGTCTTTTGTTATCCGCAGCGAAGGTGACTGGACCCGTAAATTACGTAAAGAACTTGAAGTGGGTACTCCGCTGCAAGTAACAGGTCCCTACGGCAAATTTCACCGTACAAATAATGGCGAATCAGAAGTATGGGTTGCCGGCGGTGTCGGCATTGCACCTTTTATGGCTTGGCTTGAAAACATGACTGAACCACCAAAGTCCCCCATACATCTTTATTACAGTTATCGTGAGGACGATGCGATTGTCGATATAGATCAGTTGCAAACATTAGCCGAAGAAAAAGGCGTCGCCTTCACTGCGCTATGCTCGACTAAGGGAGAGACCTTGCAACAAGAGCACCTAAATGTCATCGAGTCAGCGAAAGATAAAATTCAGGCTTATTATTGTGGTCCCGAAGGTTTGTGCATGGCGCTTCAAGGTTTGATGCGTAAAACAGGTATTCCTGCGAACCAACTGAAAACCGAGCTATTCAACTTTCGGTAATTCAATACTGTTACGAGTTCTTATTATTAGGAGCTCTAACAGATAGCGACAGATAAAAGAGCTGAAGAGGTTTTTCGACCCGAAAGTCATAGCTTTGAACGGGCCGAAAAACGACTAAATAAGAAATGTCATCCCAAAACCCAAGTCTATTTCTGGAATACTGCCATCGAGCTGCGCGTCGTCGGTGATAACGCGCCTTAGGTTTTCTTGCAGTAGCACCGCCCGCCTCTCACACTTACTGCTACCGTTAGATACATCTGCAGAATATTGGGGCGTTGTAAAAACCGCCCTTAATTAAAAATATTGCTAATTAAGGTCTTCCCGTCGCATTATTTCCACGTGGCTGACGAGCCCCCGTTCGGATACCACGGCAGTATTCACCTGACTCAACAGCACCACCGTTGGTAACGGTTTTCCACTCGGTGACAAAACAAGACGGATCGTCAGTGGCGGTTGATTTAATGTAATAGTCCTCGTTCTGGAGACTGTAGGTAAGCAAACCATTGCCCAGATCATCGTGAGTATATGCGAGATCTTCTACTTTAACAGGACGCCCACTAGGTCGGCCGCCACCATTAACGCGCGGCGCAGCACTTAGATCGCCCACTTCACCTACCAGACATTGAATAATGTATGGAGGTGCATCTGA
>CALBVI010000368.1 GCA_937969395.1 uncultured Spongiibacteraceae bacterium
GTATCGCGGGAATAATATGATCGATTTCTTCTCGTCCCATATGACCACCTTCGCCAGCATGAGGATTAAGGCCGAGAACAGAGACTCTAGGTTTTTCCAATCCAAAATACCGTTGCAAATCTTTTTGTACTATACGGCAAACGCTTTTTATCAATGGCGAAGTAATAGTTTTTGGCACATCTACTAGTGGTAAGTGTGTAGTCACTAGTGCGACTTTTAATCCTTGCGTTGCCAACATCATAACAACTTGCTGTGTGTTGGTTCTATCCGCTAGAAATTCGGTATGACCGGTAAACGCTACACCGGCATCGTTAATAATGCCTTTGTGTACGGGTGCGGTGACCATGGCATCGAATACGCCTTCAATACAGCCGTCAGTGGCGGTAGTTAGGGTCTCTAAAACATAATCAGCGTTGGCACTATTAAGTACACCGGCCTGGCAGGCTTCGCGAAGCTTTACCGGTACAATAAATAGTTCACCAGCCTTTAGTGGTTTTGTTACCTGCAATTGATCGAAGGGGATTAATACTAGAGGCAGTTTTAACTGTGCTGCGCGTTGTAACATTAAATCAATATCAGCGATAACGACGAGGTGAGATTTTTTTTGTAGTTCGCCGCTTTGTGCTAATTGAATAATTAAATCTGGACCGATACCTGCAGGCTCTCCAGGCGTGAGAGCTACCTGAGGTATCGCATTATCTGCATTAACAGTATTGATCATTTAACATCAACGTAGGCTTCATCACGAATTTTTTGTAGCCAATCTTGTAGCTCACCATCATATTTACGTTGATGGATAAAGTTTTGAGCGATATTTTTATGCATGTCTTCGGATACATCTTGATTGCGACGATCGTTGACTTTCAATATATGCCAGCCAAATTGACTTTGAAATGCTGGGCTAACTTCGTCAATTTTGGTGTTGTCCATAGCGTCTTGAAACGCGCCAACAAGTTGTCCTGGGCTGGTCCAGCTTAGATCGCCGCCTTCTGTTGCGGAACCTATATCTTCTGAATGTTCGCGAGCCAAGGTCGAAAAGTCTTCGCCATCAATAATGCGTTGTCGCAAATCATTAATTGCAGCTTCGGTGGCGGCCTCATCACGAATAGCGGATGCTTTTAAAAGTATGTGTTGAGCTTTAGTTTGATCGACAGTGACGCCGTCACCGCGGGTGTCTAACATTTTTACTAGGTGGTAGCCGCTATCGCTTTTAAATGGCTCTGCGGTTTTACCTTTTTCTAATGCGGTCAATTGGGCAAAGATACTTGGCAGATCGGTTGCTTTGCGCCAGCCTAAATCACTGCCGTTGAGTTTTATCTGTGTGCTGTTGTTGACGACGTCAGCATAGTCTTGACCTTGCTGGATTTGCAAATAGAGCTGATCAGCATAGAGTCTCGCTTGCTCTTCATTGTCGCTGCCAGTGACGGGAATTAATGTGTGTAATAATCGATATTCAGGAGCCGTTAGGTTAATACCTTCTTCTGTCTCTAAGAAATTAGCAATTTCCTGTTCGGTGATTTGTATACGCTGATTAACACTGCCCTGTTGTATGCGTTGTAATATAAGCTCGCGTCTAATTTGTTCGCGGGTGGCAGCGTACGAAACACCATCTTGTGCTAATGCCGCTTGGAATTCGCCTAAACTCATTTGATTTTGATTGGCAATGCGCTGTACTGATGCATTAAGTTGCTCATCACCAATACGAACACCGGCCCGTGCCGCCATTTGTAATTGAATGTTTTCAAGTATTAATTGGTCTAGCATTTGCTGTTGTATTTCTGTGAGTTCAGGCGGCTGTTGTCCAGCCTTTGTCATATTATCGATGACCTGTTGAGTGCGTTCTTGTAGTTCGCTAGCAAGTACCACATCGTCATCAACAATCGCTATCACTTGGTCAATCAAAATAGACTCAGCATTAGCTGGCATTGCTTGAATGAGGAGTGCGAATACAAGTGCCAGTACTGATTTAATACCGGGCTGAGTTATTATCATTGTGTTATTCAAGGTCTTCATATCCCAAAAAGCTTTCATTTAAAATGTTAGAAACTTTGTTACCCATATTGCCTAAGCCTTTGAGTTGAAACTCGATAGCAAAGGTGTAGTCATTTTCGACTAATATGCCGCCATTAGGTTCACTACTAATGGTTTCATCTTCAAAACTCTCTTGATAGAGCATGCGTACCATCCAGCAGCAGCCTTCGTATTGCAAGCCTGCTATCGCATCAATCCCGCTTTCTTCTGTTAGGTCGTATTGCAGACGGCTGAACAGCGTCCATTGAGCGCTGACAGGCATATAGATTGATGCATCTGCCTGTTCGAGGTTCTGCGTACCGGTGATGAGATTGCTATCGCCATCGCGTTTATACCGATAGGTGAGATTGTATAGTGAATTGCTTGTTGTTTGATAGTGCAAGCCAGCACTGCCTTCTTGAAGTTTATCGTCGAGAGAGTCCCAGATCAGTGAGTTACTGAGCCAGAGTCGCTCTGTAGGCTGGTATTGCAGATCGGTTGCGATATAGGATTTGTTGCTGTCCAAGCTGTCCAAGCTGTCCAAGCTGTCATCGATGATATCGTCATCAAGGCTGACGCGGCGTTCTTTAACATAAAATATTTGTCCCAAGCTGGCGCTAAGGGTTTCAAAGCCGGTTGCGGTATTGATAAATCGAGAGGTTATACCGACAGAGACTTGGTTGGCGTCGTCTAACCTATCGTGACCGGAAAAGCGCGTGTCGCGAAAAAGCTGGCTGTAAGCAAAGGTCAGTTCTTTGGTGTCAAAGTCGGGATTGTCAGTTTGCTCTTCATAATCACTGTAAAAGTAATAGAGGCGTGGCTCTAGGGTTTGGGTATAGCGAGAGTTATTAAATGTTAGCTCTCGCTCGAATATCAGCCCCATATCAAGTGTTGCTAAAGCTGTCGTGGCTGAGGGGCTGTCGTCTGCACCTATTTCAACGGCATCTAGTTGATAGTCTAGGTTGCGCAATTTTATCGTTGGGGTAATAAAACCTGCGGCCCACTGCATGGGGTAGCTAACACCTGTCTCGATAAAGCTGCGTTGACCGGTGGTAAAGTTGTCGCCGTTATCGATAGATTCGTTATGCTGAAAATCAGTGATTTCAGCTTCAAATAACCATTGTGGGGAAAAATTGCTAGCGTTGCTGCTACGTTCAACAGTGAGCTGGGGCATGAGCTTGTATTGGCTGCTAAGGTCAGTGTCGAGTGTCTGCTTTTGTTGGGCTAGCAATGCAACTTGCCAGTCATCATCAGCAAAACCAAAGCTGATTTGTTGATTGAGATGATCGGGTTCAGTGGTGTAATCGAGACTGTTAACGGTGAGGTGGTCGAAATAATCGCCGTCGCTTACTTTGGTGTAGTCTATGTTGGTGTTGATAATGCCGAGCTTGCCGTTGTGGTCGAAATGCCCAAGCCAACGTTTTTCCCGTGTTGGTAAATCAAGTAGTTCTTCTTCGCTAAGGCCTGAATCAGGGTTGGTGGTATACACGTTATCTTTCAGGTAGGCACCGATAATATTCCAGTCGCCATATTGATTGAGGTAGCGGTTTTCAACTTCTAATAACGTGCCGCGATCAGTCATAAATGTCGGGATTATTGTAGCGTCATAATTAGGCGCAATATTGATGTAGTAGGGGGTAGATAGCTCATAGCTGTCTTGGCCGCTGCTTGACCCCATGGATGGCATTAACAAGCCCGTTTTGCGGCGGTCATCAATTGGAAAGGTTACATAAGGTAAATATAAAACAGGCAGCTGATTGATCAATAAGATGGTTTTTTTAGCGCTGCCCCAGCCCTCTTCGCGATTAATTTCAATCGATTCGGCTTCAAACGCCCAGCTTTCACTATCGGGCATACATTGAGTAACCATGCCTTCAGTAAGAATTAAGGTGTTTTCGTCAGTGCGTTCTAACTGCGCGGCGTAACCGCGAGTGCCACTTTCATGCAGCAGAAATTGCGCGTTGTTGAATTGGCCTAGGGATGTCTCGGTATTAACGATTGCTTGTTCTGCTCGTAATAGCAGACCGGGTTGACGCACTTCAATGTGGCCTTCAATGGTGAGTTCGTTATTGTTGCGGTTTAAACGTGCTTTTTCTGCTGCTACGTTTAACTCGCCTTGGCTAATTATTACATTGCCACTGAGTTCAACACTGTCGTCATTGGCTTTGCTGTTATCCGCTTCGGCAATGATCGGGGCTTCATCTGTACTTTGTGCTGCTTCGGCTGTATGCGTTTTGGGGGTGGTGTCTGGCTTAACAGTGTCTGGTTCAACATAGGCTCCTTTACAGCCGGTATCGCAGCTGTTGGGGTCCGCAAGTTGAGATTTAGGTACCCAGTCCCACTCGGCATAGGAGTTGCTGCTTTGATCACTGTCGACGTCATCTTCACTATGGGCTGGATTACTGGCCAGCACCATCATTGAAGGAATTAGCAGCGTTGTTATCAGCGGCTGAAGCCATGCAGTGAAAGAGAGTTTTGGGTGAGCCATAAAATACTATTGTCGAGTGCTGCAGTTTTTGTGTCATTATTCGTGGCGTGAAGTGCGAGGCCGAATAATAAATCATTCTGTCGCGGAAAGCCCGCATAGCTGATGTTACTTTTGTTTGGCGGCTTATTCGATATAGAGTTCATTCTATTTAATAAAAAAGGGAGTCTGTTTTGGCAGCCGATGCTCGTCAACAACAACTGGAACAATGGTTATCTAATACCTATGGCCGAGAGCTGTCCGGTGTGTCCGCTTCTAGTGATGCCAGCTTTAGACGTTATTTTCGTTATCAGTTAAATGGTCAGTCGCTGGTAGCAATGGATGCGCCACCGGCAACAGAAGATTGCCGTCCTTTTGTGCAGATAGCTCATATGCTGAGTAAAGCCGGCGTAGTTGTGCCTGAGATCGTAGCTGAAGACCTAGAGCAGGGGTTTTTACTATTGAGTGATTTGGGGCGAGATACATACCTGCAAGTCATGTTAGCGGAAGATTTTGAGTTATCGCGTGCCGATGCTTTGTTTAGTCGTGCTATTGAGTCCTTGTTATTGATGCAGCAAATTGATGCGGAAAAAGTATTGCCTAGCTACGATGAAACTTTGCTGCGAAGAGAGTTGATGTTGTTTCCTGAGTGGTATTTGCAGCGGCATTTAGCGATGGATTTGACGGGTGAGTTCGATGGTGAACTGCAGTCATTGCTGAATGAGTTATTCGATGTGTTAATTACGCAAGTTTTAGCGCAGCAAAAGTGCTTTGTCCATCGCGACTTTATGCCGCGCAATTTAATGGCTGCAGATTCTGATCTGGCACCCGCAGGCGTGTTAGATTTTCAAGATGCGGTTTATGGGCCAATTAGTTACGACCCTATCTGCTTATTTAAAGATGCTTTTATTAGTTGGCCAGAGGCTAAAGTTGAGCAGTGGTTAAAGCAGTATTGGCAGCAGGCTAAAACGCTTGAGTTACCCGTCCCTGATACCTTTGAGGCTTTTTATCGTGATTGTGATTATATGGGGGCGCATCGTCACTTAAAAGTGATTGGTATCTTTGCACGTATTTGCCACCGCGACGGTAAGCCTCATTACTTAAAGGACGTGCCGCGTTTCTTTGCTTATCTTAAAGCCGTTGCCGAGCGTCGCCCTGAATTGTCAGCATTGGCTAAAATATTGACCAAACTTGAAAAATGACTGTGTAGTGAATTTGTTTTTAATGGTGTTTTTAAGCGTTGTTACAAGGAATAGATTGTGAGGACTGTATTGTGAAAGCAATGATTTTGGCGGCTGGTTTAGGTAAGCGAATGCGACCTTTAACCGATAATATGCCGAAGCCATTATTACCGGTTGCAGGTAAGCCGTTGATTATTTATCACATCGAAGCGCTGGTCGCTGCTGGCATTACCGATATTGTGATTAATCATGCCTATCTAGGTGAGCAAATTGTACAGGTGTTGGGTAATGGTGAACGTTTTGGTGCCACGATTGCGTATTCAGCAGAGAGCGAACCTTTAGAAACGGGTGGAGGCATTGCTAAAGCATTACCTCTATTGGGTGATCAGCCATTTATTCTTTGTAATGGTGATGTTTGGACTGACTATCCGCTACAGCAATTGCTGGATCAGCCTGTTAATTTGGCGCATTTGGTGATGATTGAAAACCCAGATCATAACCCGCAAGGTGATTTTTTATTGCAGGGTAATGGTGTCTTAGCATTGAGGGATAGTGAAAAGGGGCAGCCATTAACCTATTCAGGTGTTGCTGTTTTGCACCCTGATTTATTTCGCGACTGCCCCAAAGGTGCTTTTCCATTGTTGCCACCGTTGCAAACGGCGATAGCTGCGGGAGCGGTAACGGCTGAGTGCTATGGCGGGCGTTGGACGGATGTGGGAACGCCTGAGCGCCTGCATCAATTAGAGCAAGATATTACAGCTTGCGAATAGTGCCGTTGAATTAGTTTTTGATGATAAAACCAGCGATATTTTTATTGAGCCAGCCACGAATACGTTTAGAAATTAAATTCTCTTCTATTGAATAGCTGTCAATTTGTGGTGGCAGTTTGAGTTGATTATATTTGCTTTGTTGTCTGTCAGCGCTAATTAAATGCCGAGCTGCTTGTCTGCGAGATTTTGCGAGCAATTGTTGCTGTTGGTTATTGCTAGTGTATGCATCTAAATAAACGGTCGATAGCGCGCTAATCTGTTCGAGCGTGTTGATCGTGCTGTTGAGAGCAGAGTGGTTAACGTCAATGGTGACTAGCGCACGAACTGAGGCCAGCAGTGGGTTGTTATTTTTAGCGCTTTCAGCCAAGTAATGAATTGCATGGCTTGCGCCAGTCCCTTTGCCAATGATGACGATATTGTAAATGCCTTTGCTGTTTAGTAACTCAAGACCTGCTTGAATAATATCACTGTTGAGCTGATTATCGTTTGGATCGATATCAGTTAATTCTAATGCCAATGTGTGCCATTTTTTAGCGGCTAAAGCCGTGCGAATATTATTGCTGATGCCTCTGCTGGCAGGGTGTTCTTTTAAATCGGGAATGATAAGTGCGCCACCATAGGCGGTACCTGTCTCTTCTTCGAGGTAGATTGATAGCACCTTATGCTCGCTTACATTGAGCCAGTGTTGTTGATGCTCGGGTATCGTTTCGTTTAATAATGAATTGGCAAACGCGGGGCAGTTGGCTAATGTGATAAGCAATACGATATGAGCGCTAGTGTTAAAAATCCGCCTTAGCACTATGTGGTAATTAAATACGGGGTAATTAAATGACATTACGTACTGTTTCCTAGCAATCTTTTCAGTAGAATACCTTTCAGCCAATAAATCACAATCTTTTTACGTACTATCGATCTTTTTAAGTGCTATCGCACCTTTCTTATCGGAATCTTGGAACTTGTTATGACTGATTATTTAATTGCTCCTTCGATCTTATCAGCAAATTTTGCGCGCTTAGGTGAAGAGGTAGATGCTGTGTTGGCTGCTGGTGCTGATGTTGTTCACTTTGATGTAATGGATAATCACTATGTCCCTAATCTAACGATTGGGCCAATGGTTTGTAAGGCTCTGCGTGATCATGGTGTGACTGCGCCGATTGATGTACATCTAATGGTGAGCCCCGTAGATGCAATGATTGCCGATTTCGCTAAAGCGGGGGCCAGTTACATTACTTTTCACCCTGATGCATCAACCCATATCGACCGTTCACTATCGATGATTCGTGAGGCTGGCTGTAAATCAGGGGTGGTTTTAAATCCTGCGGTGGGTGTTGAGTGTTTAAAGTATGTCATGGATAAAGTCGATATGATTTTACTGATGTCAGTGAACCCAGGTTTTGGTGGGCAAAAGTTTATTCCAGCAACACTCGACAAATTACGCGAAGTGCGGCAGTTAATTGATGCTAGCGGCCATGATATTCGTCTTGAGATTGATGGTGGTGTCACTGTCGATAATATTCGAGAAATTGCTGAAGCTGGCGCTGATACTTTTGTTGCAGGTTCAGCAATTTATAATAAACCTGATTATGCCGAAGCAATTGCCGCTATGCGCGCACAGCTAGCTTTGGTTAAATAATTTAGTCGTTAAAATAGCGTTAAAAATAATTTTACAGTTGGGAGGTGTCCCTTGTTAATTAAAAAACCGAAAGCTATTTTATTTGATTTAGATGGCACGCTAGTTGATAGCGTGCCCGATTTAGTTGTTGCAATTAATATGATGTTGACTGAGCTATCGCTAGCGACAGTCAATGAATCACAGGCAAGACGTTGGATTGGCAATGGTGCTGCTGTACTTGTTCGTCGCGCTTTGTCAGATCGGTTAGCTGTTGCTGAGATAGATGAGCCGTTATTTGAGCGAGCATTGTTACTTTTTATTTCGGCCTATCATCACAGTAATGGATTATCTACAGAGCTTTATCCTCAAGTTTCACAAACATTAGAGTTTCTATCTGAGCAGACTGTGCCCTTGGCCGTTGTGACGAATAAACCGATTGAATTTGTTCCCGGTTTGTTGAAAAAACTCGGTGTCAGAGAATGTTTTTCAGCATTGATTGGTGGCGATTGTGCAGTAGAGCGAAAACCTTCCTCTGCGCCATTGTTGTTAGCCTGTGAACGTTTAGGTGTTGAGGTACAAGATTGTTTAATGGTTGGTGATTCTAAAAACGATATTCAAGCTGCGCGTAACGCT
>CALBVI010000369.1 GCA_937969395.1 uncultured Spongiibacteraceae bacterium
GGGTTATTTTATCGCAATTATTGTACACGATCACATTAACCTACATGTGTTAAATTCTAGTATGAGAACAATAACTTACAAGCGTTAGTCGTACTTATACTTAACTACATGGCAATATCAGAAAGTGAAACCATTTGTGCGGCCATTTCTTCGTCATTAACTTCAACCAAGTGAGCTAGGCTAATAGCCATTTTCACTAACTTAGTCGCATTAGCAACATCAATATCATCGGGGACATCCTGACCAGCACTGGTATAAGCGATGGGTAACTGCCTCTCAATTGATAAGTTTAAAACCTCACCAACACTCATCGATTCATCTAACTTAGTAACAACGCTAGCAACAAGGTTTTTAGTCTTGTAGGTGTGATAGACAGATTTAACCACCTCAGACTGACTTGTAGCCGGTAATACCAGAACCGACTGCAGCTTTTTATCTTGATCATTGATAGCTTTCAGCTGTTCTTGTAGACGAGAATCGTGTCGATTGAGCCCACTGGTATCCACAAGCACCAACGTCTTACTGCGCAAACCATACAGCGCTTTCTCAAGACTGTTGTTTTGATCAACAATCTTCACAGGGATGTTTAAAATACGGCCAAAAGTTCTTAATTGTTCGTGCGCGCCAATCCGCTGACTATCCATGGTGATCAATGCAATATCTGTAGGGCCATGCTTAAGCACATGTCGAGCAGCCAGCTTCCCAATTGTTGTCGTTTTACCCGCACCCGTTGGGCCGACAAAAGCAAATACACCACCGAGTTCCATTAAATCATTATCAGCAACGGGAATTTTATGACTAAGACCCGCCATGATTGCCTGCCAATTAACTTGCTCCGAGAATTTCTGAGTAACACCGTCGCCCAGAGCGCTAATATTATCAATACCACTGCTGTTAACGCTGCTGTTATTAACACTGTTATTTTCAACATGATTATTTGCAGCATTATCAATTAATGCTGACGCTATTTTTGAATTAACGCCCATGCGCTTTAATCGACGCATCATGCTAGCTTTCTCAGGATCTTGTTGTCTCAACTGCCCCCAAGCAATACTGGATAATTGCTGCTCTAACAAATCCCGCATTCCCTGTAACTCAGAACGCATCTGCAAAATCCCCTGATCTTCTCGATGATTTTTGGGGGATTGGCTTGCTTCGACTGTTCTTTCAGTTGCCGGCTTTGCAACATTTTCAGCCATCGCATTCAATGATGCCTGAACCGTCGATGTTGCAACTTGAGCAATATCAACATTGGTACTATTAGAATTTTCTACCGCAGACTGCATAAGCTGAGTAAAGTGATCATCACTTGATTCAGCAGCATTATTTGTCGAAGCTATGTCAGATGCTGGTTTAGATGCTACTTGCGCCATCGAGTCTGAATAAGTATCTGCCGAGCGGTTCTTTTTAATTAAAGACGCCGCCAATTGCTTTGCTCGCTGCTTAGAATCACGCTGCATACGCTCGAGCTCTAACTCCAACTTACTTGGTTTTACACTAGCGGCGGAGGTATCAGCAGCCATTGGCGGCGTTTGCTGGAAGGGGTTAACGTTAGCTAGAGGCTCAGAGTTTGCGGTTTTTGCTGTACTTGCACCAGTCAAGACATCAGCGTCAACATCAATAGCCGTTAAGATTTCTACCCCTTCGGCAATGGTTTTATTAGACAGAATAACCGCATCTGGACCTATCTCTTCTCGCACCATTTTTAATGCTAAGCGCATATTAGCCGCAACAAATCGTTTTACTTGCATGTTTTAGTGCCTCAACCGTTTTACCACTGGCTTATTGATTGATATCGAATATTTATTTAATGCCCACAAACCAAAACTAACCAACTGTTCCCTCAATAGTGATTTGCTTATCGTCAGGAATCTCCGCATAAGACAACACCTGAATATCCGCAGAGGTGTAGCGAGTAAATTTTGCCAACATTTCTCGTAACGGAGCAGAAACTAACAGCACCGCGGGTTTACCTGCCAACTCTTGTTTTTGAGCAACCTCTACTAAGGCCGACTGTAGCTTTTCTGCCATTCCCGGCTCCAATGCTATATCGTCATTATTTCCACTTTGCTGGGCTTGCTGTACAGACTTAAGCAATAACTGTTCCATGGCAGGGTCAAGCGCGATAGCTGGCAACTTAATGTCACTGCCATAAATATTTTGAATAATGGTTCTTTTTAAAGCGACCCGCACCTCAGCAGTTAACGCCCCAGGCTCTTGCGTCTTACCGGCAAAACCCGCCAGCGTTGCAGCAATAGTTCGCATATCTCTTACCGGCACCTGCTCCATCAACAGATTCTTTAGCACCGTCAACAATAAGTTGATTGAAACCGTATCAGGCACTAGCTCTTCAACTAATTTAGGCGAGCGCTTAGCCAACAGATCAAGCATTTGCTGAACTTCATCATGACCTAATAATTCGTGGGTACGCTTTAATAAAATTTGATTGATATGGGTAGCGACGACAGTACTCGCATCGACAACGGTATAACCTAACGTTTGCGCTTGATCCTTCATATTGGGGTCAACCCAAACAGCCTCAAGGCCAAAAGCCGGGTCTTTTGTTTTAATACCATTTAATTTCCCAAAGACTTGCCCTGGGTTAATTGCCAACTCACGATCGGGATAAATCTCCGCCTCACCCGCTGCAACACCAAGCAGGGAAATTCGATAACCCGTCGGCGCCAAATCTAAATTGTCACGAATATGCACGGAGGGAATTAAAAAACCCATTTCTTGCGAAAGTTTTTTTCGGATGCCTTTAATCCGCCCTAACAACTCTCCACCCTGCCCCTTATCGACCATCGGAATTAGACGATACCCAACCTCTAAGCCAATAGAATCGACAGGCTGCACATCATCCCAACCAATTTCAACAGGCTCAGCCTTTTTAGTCTGTTGCTGCTCTTGCTCTTTACGCGTAGCCTCAACTTGTAAAAGCTCGCTCTTTTTTTGTTTTGTTTTTTGATCAATACGATAAACAAGATAAAAAGCCACTGCCGCTAAGGAGAGAAAAGCCACATGCGGCATCCCAGGTATAATCCCCATAATGGTCAAAATGCTAGCAGCTACCAATAACGCCTTTGGAGAACCAAACATTTGACTGGTAATTTGCTCCCCCATATCTTTTGAATCACTAACACGAGTAACCATAATCGCAGCAGATGTCGATAACAGCAGCCCTGGAATTTGCGCGACAAGTCCATCACCAATTGTCAGCAGCGAATAAACTTCCATTGCCCGAGCAAACTCAAGCTCATGTTGAGCCATACCGATGGCAAGCCCTCCAACAATATTAACCACCAAGATTAAAATACCAGCGATAGCATCACCGCGAACAAACTTACTGGCACCATCCATCGATCCGTAAAAATCTGCCTCGCTGGCAATTTCTTCACGGCGGTTACGCGCCTGATCTTGATTAATCAGCCCCGAGTTTAAATCCGCATCAATGGCCATCTGTTTGCCGGGCATGGCATCCAAAGTAAAACGCGCGCTGACCTCAGAAATGCGTCCAGCACCCTTAGTAACAACGACAAAGTTGATAATAATCAGAATAAAAAATACCACTAAACCTACTGCATAATTACCGCCAATCACCACCTCACCAAAAGATTGAATAACTTTACCGGCGGCATCACCACCTAGGTGCCCCTCTAATAATACAACCCGGGTTGAGGCGACATTAAGCGCCAGTCGCAATAATGTGGCGACCAATAAAACCGTTGGAAAGACGGCAAAATCTAATGGCCGCATAGCGTAAACAGCAACCAGCAAAACCACGATAGCCAAGGCAATATTAAAAGAGAAAAACACATCTAAAAGAAAGGGTGGGACTGGCAGCGTCATCATACCCAAAATCGACAACAGCAATATTGGTACGCCGAGATTACCTCGGGTTAACGATCGTAAACTTACGCTTTGGGCATCATTACTTGCATTCATTAATAAAACGACATCACTGTGGGAAGATTACATTTAATTGATTAATTACTATCAACAGCCCACTCAAGCTATGTATAAAATCGAAAATGGGTAATTATTAATCAAACTGAGCGTTAAAAAACTGGCACTTTTTCCAATACGATATTCAGTGCAAGAATCCTTCCGACTTAACGCTTTCTCAATAAATTATTCACTAGGCGAGACCTTACGACCATCGACGTCGTATTGAGATTTATCGGGGACGACAACACCGGTAAGAGTCTTAGGTTTCTTACCCTTCCCCTTCTCATACGCCTTAAGCTGGAATACATACGCCAGCACCTGTGCCACCGCAAGATATAAATCACTAGGGATTTCTTGATCAATCTCGGTGGTAAAATAAACAGCCCTCGCCAAAGGAGGTATAGGGAGAATCAAAATATCATTAGCATTAGCGACCTCTCTAATTTTTATCGCCATAAAATCAACACCCTTTGCCAATAAAATAGGCGCGCCTTTATTATCCGCGTCATACTTTAAAGCAATAGAAAAATGTTCAGGGTTAGTAATAACAACGTCGGCTTCAGGTATCGCTTGCATCATACGACGCTGAGCCATGTCATATTGCATCTGCCGTATTTTTGACTTTATCTCAGGCTTACCTTCACTATCTTTATGTTCATCCTTTACTTCCTGCAGCGTCATTTTTAACTGTTTATTGTGGTTATATAACTGATAGGGCACATCGATCATTGAAATAATAATCATCGGTAAACATACCATAACGATGGACCAGGCAATGATCGACATCATACTGGCAATACCGACTTCTAAGGGTGATTGAGCTAGGGCAAGAATCTGGGCTTTTGAATGCAGTAAAACTGTCACCGCAACACTACCAACTAGAGTAATCTTCGCAATAGATTTCACCAATTCAACCAGCGACGTTGGTGAAAACATCTTTTTAATGCCCTCAAGCGGGTTCATTTTGTTAAATTTTGGACCCAACGCTTTCACACTAAACAACACTCCCCCCAAAGCCGCTGATCCCGTGATAGCCAACACAATAAAAATAGCGAACAAGGGTAGTAAAGATGTGACTGCAGCAGAGCCGCTACTCATTAAATGAGTGAGCATTTGTGTGTCATCAAAAATAACTTCCCGTGAAATAGAAAAGTTAAATTTCATCATGCCCATAAGCATTTCACCGATATCGAAACCAAACCAAACTAACGCAATAACACCTCCAAGCAAGCCAAAGGTTGTCGCCAATTCTTTAGAACGGGCAATTTGGCCATCAGTTTTAGATTTTTCAAGTTTTTTACCGGTGGGTTCTTCGGTTTTTTCTTGTCCATTTTCGTTTTCTGCCACAGAGAACCCCGATAAAAACTATTAAAAAATATACGTATTCATACGCAGCGTGTAGATTATTCAATCAAGTTAACCAGCTGACCAAAAAATGGCGATTTATCAACCGTAAAAATGAAAGAGCAAAAGGCATGCCGCTGAAATGTAATAAGAGATAGAAGAATTATTGAGCGCGAACTAAAAAGGCCATCATATCCAGGACCTGACGAGTAAACTTATCAAATAACGGTAAATAACCTCCCAGAGTAATCCAAAAGATAATAATACCTATCACCAACATGGCAGGAAAACCGATCGAAAAAATATTTAACTGTGGAGCAGCACGAGTAACAACACCAAGGGAGAAGTTAATAATCAACATCGCAGTCACCGCCGGCAAAGCCATCAC
>CALBVI010000370.1 GCA_937969395.1 uncultured Spongiibacteraceae bacterium
TGTCACCCAGGGTTAGAGCACCCAACCACTGATCATCGCTGTAGGGCTTAGTCACTCGTGGATCTTCAAGAATACGAGACACTTCATTGAAGTGCTCAAATTCGACTTCGCATTTGTCAGTAAAACCTTCGATAGGCGCAGCAGAAACTGGATCAGGTGTACAAGCCAACGGTATATGACCTTCACTGGCAAACAAGCCTGAGGTTGGATCCAAACCAACCCAACCTGCACCCGGCAAATAAACCTCACACCAAGCATGTAGATCGGTAAAATCCTCATCAGTACCGGAAGGGCCATCTAAGGATTTTTCATCAGATTTAAGCTGGACTAAATAACCAGAAGCAAAACGCGCCGCCAAACCTAAGTGGCGAAATAACTGAACCAGCAACCATGCCGAATCACGACACGAACCCTTTGCAAGGCTAAGCGTTTCTTCCGGTTTTTGGACGCCAGGCTCCATCCGGATTGCATACTCAATTGCAGACTCTATGCATTGATTAACTTCTACCAAAAAATCTATGGTGCGACGTTTTTCTAACGAGATTGATTTTTTTAACTTAGTAAATAACGGCCCATTCTTTTTCTTTTCAAGATAAGGCAGCAATTCTTTTTTGATTTGCTTTGGGTATTCAAAGGGAAATTCTTCAGCATATTCATCGAGAAAAAAATCAAACGGATTAATTACCGTCATATCTGCTTGAACTTCGACTTCTATTGACAACTTATCTGTTTTTTCATGAAAAACTATTTTTGCTAAAAAATTGCCAAACGCATCCTGCTGCCAATTAATAAAATGATCTGCAGGCTCAACCTTTAAACTATAACTGTGGATATTAGTACGACTATGAGGAGCAGGACGTAACCGTACCGTATGGGCAGAGAGATTAACTAGACGATCAAATTTATAAAATGTTTTATGCTGTAACGCGACACGAATTGTCATCTAAAAACCTTATGGCGAAATAAAAAGCGCTATTAATTAATCCCAGGTAGAAAACCAGGTTTCATCAATAGTCTTATGAATATTAATGTGGCAGATCTGCAGGCGATTTAAGTGATCACGCAAAGCAGCATTCAGCTCAACAACATTAATGGCCGATAGTACATTTTCTAAATGCTGCATCTCACTAACCAGGCGTTTTGACTGCGGCAATTTTTTAGCCTGAGCTTGAATCGTGTTATGGCAGAATTTAATCGATCGAGGAAAGCTTTCATTTTCTAACAAGAATTCAATAACTGCATCAGCATTGACTGTTGAGCGCATGATACGTCGATAAGCTTGATCGGCATTCAGCGAACGCAATACATGCCCAAGAATAATTTGTCGCGTATTAACTGCACCGTCATCATTTTTCAACTGATAATATGCCGATGCACCCGCATCTAATATACGGGTCGCCATATCAGCGCGTTCAAGATTTCTTCCTAAGCACAAAAACAGCCAAGGCGCACCCTGCGTCATATTGCCAAACAACAAACCTAGTATCTGCTGGCAGCTCTTAATAATATGATCAAGAAATTCATGACGCTGCTTACGACCAATACCCTGTTTAATATTCTCCTCAACGTACATGCTTAGTTCGTTAGTCATCTCCCACGTTTCTTCTAACACCACGTCACGGGTCGTACGAACGTTTTCCCTAAGTGACTTCAGTGAAGAAGTGATCGAAGATGAGCTGGAATCAACCAACATAAACTTCACAACATTGCGTTCATCCTTAACCGAATAACGCTCAGCAAACTCTTCTTCCAAGCTATTAATAACAATTAAGTTATACCAACTAATTTCTACCGAATTAGGCAAGTCAAATAATAAGGTATCGTAAATATGTATTAATCGAGCAGTAGACTCAATACGCTCTAAATAACGAGCAGACCAATAAACACGCTCAGCAACCTTTGACAGCATTATTTAGATCCTTTTTCTGTATCAACTATCCAAGTATCTTTACTACCACCACCCTGTGAAGAGTTAACGACTAAAGAACCTTCTTTCATCGCCACACGAGTCAAGCCACCTGTTGTTACGTAACTCTTTTTACCCTGCAAAACAAAGGGACGTAAATCAATATGCCTTGCACCCAACTGCCCCTTGCCAACAATTGCAGGAGCGGTTGAAAGATCCAAGGTAGGCTGAGCAATGTAGTTGCGTGGATTTTTCTTAATCAACCCCGCAAATTCATCCCGCTCTTTCTTAGTTGAATGCGGCCCAATCAACATACCATAACCACCGGATTCGTTAGCCGGTTTTACGACTAACTTATCGAGGTTCGCCAACACATATTCACGCTGCTTATCATCATAACAAAGGAATGTTTCTACATTAGGTATGATCGGATCCTGATCTAAATAATATTTAATAATCGCAGGAACATAGGCATACACCACTTTATCGTCAGCAACACCTGCACCTGGCGCATTGGCTAACGCTACATTCCCCTTGCTCCAAGCTCGCATCAATCCGGCAACACCCAACACAGATTTTTTATTGAATACTTCAGGATCTAAAAACTCATCATCTATACGCCGATAAATAACATCGACTTTTTCCAAGCCTGAAATTGTTTTCATGTAAACACAGTCGTCATCCTGCACAATCAAGTCGCTACCTTCAACCAGCTCTGCACCCATTTGCTGGGCTAAAAACGCATGTTCAAAATAAGCAGAATTAAATATTCCCGGCGTTAAAACAACAACACTAGGCTGCTTTATTTTTCTTGGCGACAAGGCGGTCAATGTCTCTAATAGTTTACCTGGATATTCATCAACTGGTGCAATATTAACTTCTGCGAAAATATCCGGTAAAACGCGCTTCATAATAGAGCGGTTTTCTAACATATAAGAAACACCGGAAGGTACGCGTAAATTATCTTCTAATACAAAAAAATCACCACTGCCGTCGCGCACTAAATCCGTGCCACAAATATGTGCCCATACACCAAGCGGTGGCGAGATGCCTTCACATTCTTTAAGGTAATTTTTTGATTGCTTTAAAACGAACTCAGGAATAATGCCATCTTTAATTATTTTTTGGCCATTATAAAGATCATTAATAAAAAGATTCAAAGCCTGCAATCTTTGTTCAAGGCCGGCAGCCGTTTTGTCCCACTGTTTTTTGCCTATAACGCGCGGAATAATATCAAATGGCCAAGCTCTATCTATATTTCCCTCTTCGGTATAAACCGTAAAAGAAACACCCATCTCTCGAATAGTAGATTCAGCTAGCTGTTGACGTGAAGAAAGATCTTCTTCAGAGAAGGATCGCAAATGTGACAATAATTTTTTAGCTGGTTGTCGCGCATTACCAGGTGAACTTATTAACTCATCGTAAAAAGCACCCGCAGTGTAATTCCCCCAGGCATTCTTCATACTTGTCGCCTTTTCATACTTGTCGCCTTAATCTTATCTCAATCAACACAAATATAAGCAGCTGCTATCACGCCACTAACTTAACTATCTATTTCTTAAAACAATATTTCAACTAGTCTTGTATTGATACACGACTCTACAAATTAGTAAAGACATCTAACCACTTAAAGATGCATTTTTTTAAAAAAAGCCCTCTTATAACAAATTAACCGCAAAGTATTTTAATGCTACTGTATTAATAAAGACCAACAAAAGAACTAACGGGATAATACTCGACAGCGAAAAATTGACATAGCGCTCCACCAATGACCCTTTATATTCGGGGTCACCGCACTCCAACTCCACATCAAAATTCTGTTTTTTCCATTTAACAGCTACAAAGATACACACCAAAAAACCATTAAGCGGTAAGATCGTCTCATAAAAAACATCAACGACAACATCAAAAAACGACTTACTTTTTCCCGCATAACCTACGAATTCAGTCAACCATTCAATACGCCCAAAGGATAAAATACAAACAACAGACAGCAACGCCATCGTTAGCGTTAAATACAACAGCGCTTTTTTTCTGGAATAGCTCTTAGTTTCCATCAAGCTAGAAATAGGCACTTCAGTAATAGAAACCAATGACGTTATAGCAGCAAAAAACACCAACAAAAAGAACAACCCGGCGACTAAACTAGCGCCAAAATAGCCAATTGAGAGCTGCAATGCTAAAAATATTTTAGGCAAGAATGTAAATATCAATCCAACTGATGACTCACTCAACTCGGCCGTATTGACTGAAGGATTAAAAGAAAAAATGGCGGGCAGAATTAACAGCCCGGCAAAAAACGCAACTCCCGTATCCGTGATGGCCACAAACCTAGCAGACTCAGCAACCTTTTCATTACGCCCCATGTACGAGCCGTAAGTCATCATAATGCCCATACCTAATGACAGCGAGAAAAAAGCTTGCGACAACGCGCCATTAATCACGCCAGCATTAATTTTGCTAAAATCGGGAATCAAATAAAAGCTCACGCCCGCAAAAGCGTTGTCCAGGGTCAACACAAAAACCACTAAACACATCAACATCACTAGCAGCGTGGGCATTAAAATTTTCGCCGCCCGCTCAATACCGTTTTTAACACCCCCGAGTAAAATGGCATTAACCAATAAAGCCACCACCAAAAAATACGCAAAGACACTATTACTATTTATAAACTGAGCAAAGTAGTCAGGATTAGCTAGCTTGTCTAAATTACCAATACCGACTTGCCATAAATAACCAAACAGCCAAACGGTAATAACCATATAAAACACAGCGATCATATAAGGCGTAATAAGTGACAACCAGCCAGCAATAGACCATAGCTTCGATCGGCCGGAGAGCTGACGGTAGGCATTAAGAGGGTCCTTTTGACTACAACGCCCCATAGCAAGCTCAGCCATCATCACGGGCAAGCAAATACATAGAACAAAAAACGCGTAAATAACAAGGAAGGCAGCACCGCCATTTTTAGCTGCTGCCACAGGAAAACCAACAAGATTACCAATACCTACAGCTGAACCTGCTGCGGCTAAAATAAAGCCTAAACGTGATCCAAACTGCTCTCTAACCGCTGCCATACACCACTCACCACGACAAAATATTATTTTTTATCCATCATAGCAGCTTTTATTAAACGCAAAAGCACTTACTCCAAACACCTCTTAAATTTAATACACTTTAGAATCTGACAAACGCCAATAGCCATCGCGACAACTCTCAGGAACACCTATAATAGGCCCGCTCTCAAAATAGCAGCCAACAACAGAACTTTATCTACAGAGAAATCATTAATGGATACTGCCAGCCTTCGCATCGTCACTCTATTTCTTCTCGCTGCATGCGTCAGCCTATATATTTATACCAACCGACAACAAGATTTTTATGACCAACACAGCAAACCGGCCATCTTTGAAATATTAAAAGAAGTCAGCACATGGAAGACAGAAGCACTGCAAAAGCACCTCTCAAGTGAAGCGCAAAAAACGCTTACAGAGCAGCAATTAGAACAATTGCTTGAGCATTATCGCCAATTCGGACAATTGGTCAGCATTGATGAACTAACTTTTTCTCGCTTAGCCAGCGCGCTGTCACTGATCGGACAAAACCGCATTAACTATCAAGGTGAAGCTACCTTTAGCCAGACTAAAGCGCATATTAATATCACCCTAACAGCCAATGATGACGGCTATAAAATCTACAACCTAACTATCACCCGCTAACATCGACACCAATTTTGTAAGCGGCTTTATCAAAGCGGACGATAAACTTTAACATTGCTATAACCCTGCTCAGCCAAATGAGCAGCATGCAACTTACTCATCACACCTTTATCACAATAGAGCAAATACACCTTAGATTGATCCATCTCAGCAAATCGCGAATGCAATTCATAAAAAGGAATTTTCTCAATAGTAATGCCAGAGATCGCCTTTAAAGGCTTGCGCTCCTCCTCGGTAGAATGACGAACATCAATAATAACGCCATCCTGAATCGGCACGTTTAGCACCTCAACAGCTTGAGTCGTCAGTTCTTCATCACCGACTTGATCGATATTGGTGTAAACGGCATCCGCTAATGCCTGCTCCAATATAGCAAAATCAAATTTTGTCTCTTCATTAGCAATTTTTTCTGGCTTGGCCCGAGTCGTTGGCTTAACCGAAATAACACCGCAATATTCTGGCATGACCGCTGCGAATTGCTCAGTGCCAATCTGCCTAGCCATTTTGATAATATCTTCTTTATCGGAGGCTATCAGTGGACGCAACACCAGCGAGTTGGTAACCGAGTCAATCACTGACAAGTTCGTCAACGTCTGACTCGACACCTGTGCTATCGCCTCACCAGTAACAATTGCCTGCGCATTTAAATTCTCCGCAACTTTTTCACCAGCACGCATCATCATGCGCTTTAAAACAACACCCATTTGCGAATCATTCACATTCTTTAGGATTTCTGACACCACCCCCTCAAATGGTACCGAGACAAATTTCACTCTCGAAGACGCGCCGTACTTCATCCATAGATAGAGAGCGACTTCCTTAACGCCAATTTCATGATCGCGACCACCAAGATTAAAAAAGCAAAAATGGGTACGCATCCCCCGCTTCATAGTGAGATACGTCGATACAGTAGAATCAAAACCGCCAGAGATTAAACTCACCACCGGATCTAAACTACCCAATGGAAAACCACCCAAGCCCTCATGACGCTGATTAACAATAAATAAGCTGTTATCGCGCAACTCTATACGCACAGTAATATCGGGATGATGCAAATCAACGCCGACTGCCTCAGTATTTTGATTCAGCCCACCGCCAACATACTGCTCCAACTCACTAGAGCTAAAATCATGCTTACCCACGCGCTTAGCACGCACCACAAAAGTCTTACCTTTAAGCCGTTCACCCCATAGC
>CALBVI010000371.1 GCA_937969395.1 uncultured Spongiibacteraceae bacterium
TCACTGCGGCAGCATACGATAGGTCAATAATGCGGTTATTGTGAAATGGGCCGCGATCATTGACGCGTACAATAGCGGTTCGCTGATTATCTAAGTTAGTGACTTTGACGTACGCGGGGATAGGCAGCGTGCGATGGGCAGCGGTCATTGCATACAAACTGTAGGGTTCACCATTAGCTGTTGGCCGGCCGTGAAACTTGGTGCCGTACCATGAGGCAACCCCCTCCTCCACATAGTTTTTACTACTTGGTAACAAGTGGTAGGTTTTACCTAAAACGGTATAAGGATTTTTATTGCCGGCACGGGTAATAACATCTTCGCGAGGAATCGCATCTTGTATTGTCGCCGGATCAACCTGATACAGAGGAGCACTGTCTTTTTTTGCGTTATTACTCGTCTGAAACAGTGAGATTGATCCGCAGGAACAAAGGGCAGCCGTCATCAACATCAGTATTAAACGCTGTAATAATGCTGGGCGTTTTTCATCAAAAATGTTCGCAATCAATATCTACAGCCTTTGCTCAGTTAAACAGGTATCACTTAGCGATTTAATAGCATTATTTACTCGTATGCTACTTTAGCTCTTCGCTCAATTGATACACCGCCATCGCATAGAGGCGACTGTGGTTATAGCGAGTAATAACGTAAAAGTTTTGTAGGCCCAACCAGTGCTGAGCGCCATCGCTGCCCATTAAACGAAAAGGTGCAACCATGGTATCTTCACCGATATTCGTTGCCGGACGATAGCCCTGCTCACGTAATTGTTGAACAGTATAACTAGGCTTGAGCTTTTCATTAGCAATACTGTCGTTATAGCCTTCACTTACACGGGCACTGACAGTAATTGTCTCGCCCTTACGCCAGCCATGGGCCTTAAAATAATTAGCGACACTACCAATGGCATCTACAGGATTATCGAGAATATCAGCAACACCATCACCATCAAAATCCACCGCATAGTGACGATAGCTACTAGAAATAAACTGACCGTAGCCCATCGCACCGGCATATGAGCCTTTAACTTCAGTAGCATCAAATTTTTGCTCTTTAACCAGCAATAAATATTCTTCCAATTCACTGCTGAAAAATTTGGCCCGCGGCGGGTAATCAAAACCTAATGTTGCCAGCGCATCCAGTACTTTGTAATTGCCTTTACGTTTACCGTACAGCGTTTCAACACCAATAATGGCAGTAATAATTTCGCGAGGCACACCAAAATCTCGTTCAGCTCTATCAAGCGTTTCGGCATAGGTTTTCATAAACGCTCTACCTTGCTCGGCACGAGTATCTGTGACAAAAATCTTACGGTAGTCTTTCCACTCTTTTGTTTTTTCTGCTGGGCGCGACATTGCATCTAAAATGGATTGCTTGCGCTCCGCCGTCGCTACTAATTTCTGTACATAAGCACGCTCAAAGCCATGTTCACTAACCATTTTCTCAACAAAGGCTTGAGCTTTTGGATGGTCCGCATAGTTATCATCAGCTAATACTGGCAACGAAAAACTTGCAGCTATTACAGCGACTAATAAACCCTTAAACCGTTTGCTCATGCAATTAACCTTACTAATATTTTTTATAAAAATAATTTTCATAAAACAAGTGCGACTAAGTATTAAACATTATGCTTTACACTTAAATACATTTCTCATTTATTCTTTTTGTTTTAGTGATGCCAGCGACAAAACTATCAAAAACATATGATGTATTCACACTGTGACTTATCCAAATTCACTGATCAATAATCCGTTTTTCAGTACTAATTGCCATTAACAAACCAAAACCTGCTAATAATGTTACCAGTGATGTTCCACCTTGGCTCACTAAAGGCAGCGGCACACCAACCACAGGTAACAAACCAGACACCATTCCCATGTTAACGATGACATACACGAAAAAAGTTAAAGTAATACTACCGGCAAGTAAACGACCGAAGCAGTGTTGGGCATTCATACCAATCCATAAGCCACGCGCAATGATGGCTAAATAAATCAGCAGCAACATAAATACGCCTCGCAAACCCCACTCTTCAGCCAATACCGCAATAATAAAATCGGTATGACTTTCAGGCAAAAAATCTAACGCGGACTGTGTGCCATTGAGCCAACCTTTGCCGTCCCAACCACCGGAACCAATTGCGGTTTTAGATTGAATAATATTCCAGCCAGCACCTAGCTTGTCACTTTCAGGGTTTAATAAAGTTAAAATACGCTGACGTTGGTAGTCATGTAAAACAAACTGCCATAGCGGATACGCCGACAACACTAATAAGCCGCCACTGCCTAAAATAAATTTCCAGCTAATACCCGCAAGAAACAAAACAAACAGACCAGAAGCCGCAATCAATATCGAGGTTCCCAAATCAGGCTGAGTTGCAATAAGCAAAAAAGGAACGGCAATCATCAATAAGCTGGTCGCCACATACCTAAAAGTAGGGGGCAGCACACGACCAGAAAAGTACCAAGCCACAGCCATAGGCACTACTAGTTTCATAATTTCAGAAGGCTGGAAACGAAAACCGCCAAAATCTAACCAACGCTGCGCACCTTTAGCGCCAACACCCATAAAGGGTACTAAAGCGAGTAATATCACACCGAAGATGTAGCCTAATGGCGCCAGTCGTTTAATGCGCTCCATATCAAACTGAGCGAGAATCAACATCGCACTATAAGCGATAATGAAAAAACGCCCCTGACGAATCACCGGCCCCATCGACTGGCCGCCGGCGCTGTACAATACCACCAAACCAAAAGCTGTCAGCAGCAACAATAGCAGCATCAACCAAGGGTCAATATGTAAACGCTGCCAGACACTCACCCGCCTCGCTAAATCAGCAGACTGGCCAGGCATTTGACGAACAAAATCTGTTTGGCTCAAACCGACTCTCGATTAATTATTAGTAGTAACGGCAACATTAATAGGCTCTGCATCACTGGACTCAACACCCTCGTTCAACATATTTTGATCGATCAGATAAGCGTCGATAACTTTACGAGCCATCGGTGAAATAGTGGAGCCATGTTCTCCATTCTCAACCACGACAGCAACAGCAATTTTGGGATTTTCTACCGGCGCGAACGCGACGAACAAGCCATGATCAAGATTGCGCTTTGAGGTTGTCTCTGCATCATATTTCTCACCCTGCGCAATACCTATAACTTGCGCTGTTCCTGTTTTACCCGCCATTTTGTATTCCAAACCACGATTAATACGCGTAGCTGTTCCCTTAGCACCATGAACAACCAGCTTCATTGCTGCAATCACTGCATCCCAATGTTCATCCGCCACTTCAATATCGGCTAACCTATTCGTAGCGACGTCATCATCACCCAAGCGTTTTAATAGCTTAGGTGTGTAGTGCTTACCACGAGCAGCCATTGTTGCGGTTATTGATGCTAACTGTAACGGCGTCGCCAACAAGTACCCCTGACCGATACCAATATTAACGGTTTCGCCTGGGAACCACTGTAAGTTTTTAGCGCGTCGTTTCCATTCCCGCGAGGGCAATAAACCGCTGCGTTCATTGGTAATATCCACCCCTGTCTTTTCCCCTAAGCCAAAAGGAGATAAAAACGCATAAATACGGTCAATCCCCATACGATAAGCTAAATCATAAAAATAGGTATCACAGGACTCGACAATCGACATTTCAAGATCGACACTTTCAGCATGCCCACCCCGCCTAGTTTTTAATGTCCAATCGCGATACCTGCGTTCATCATTGGGGATCTGATACCAACCAGGGTCTTTTATCCGCGTCTCAGGTGTAATCAACTCATAGTGCAAGCCTGCCAAACCATAAATAGGTTTAATCGTTGATGCTGGTGGATACTGTCCCTGCAGTGCCCGATTAAATAATGGTAAATTAGGCGAGTCTCGTAAAATGTTGTAATTACGGCTACTAATGCCATCAACAAATAAATTAGGATCAAAACTAGGCGTACTGACCATTGCAATAATACCGCCAGTATTAGGGTCCATGGCAACAATAGCACCTCGCTGATCACCTAGCGCTTCGTGTGCGGCCTTCTGCACATGGGCATCCAAATATAGTGTAATATCAGCACCTGGTTCGGGGTCTGTACGCTCCAATATACGCAATACTCGACCTCGTGCATTGGTTTCTACATTCTGGTAACCAACAATGCCATGCAACTCTTGCTCATAATATTTTTCTAAGCCGATCTTACCGATGCGATTCGTCGCACTGTAATTTACGGGGTCAATATCAAACTGTTCAGCTTCATTGATCCGGCCAACATAACCCAGGGCATGCGCAAACAACTCGCCATGTGGATAATACCTTGCTAATTGCGCATCAATATCCACCCCCGGCAATCGATAGCGATTAACCGAAATAGCGGCGATTTCATCTTCCGTTATATTAAGTTTGAGAGGGACTGCGGCATAGGGTTTACGGCGAGCATATAAACGCTGAAACTTTTCAATATGCTCATCGCTAATATCAACTAACTGGCGCAATAAGGTAATGGTTTCATCAAAGTTATCAACCTGTTCCCGAACAATCGTCAAACTATAACTGGCGCGATTTTCCGCAAGCAGTACACCATTACGGTCATAAATGAGACCACGTTTTGGCGCTATCGACTGCAGTTGCACGCGGTTGCGCTCCGACTGCGTTTTATAAATATCGTGCTGAGTAATTTGTAGGGTGAAATAACGCCAAACCAAAGCCGATAAAAGCGCAATAACTATCAGCAACACCACAGCGATACGGGATTGATAAATCCGCTTTTCAC
>CALBVI010000372.1 GCA_937969395.1 uncultured Spongiibacteraceae bacterium
TGATAATTGTTGCGGGTCACTCCTTTTCACCTTGGGCAATCAATAGTTTTGGAGAAAGATTGATAGCGAACCTCATAACTGGCGGAACTGCATTATTCGTATTTATATCAGGATTCTTTTTCCATTATATTTTTTATAAAAATTTTCAATACAAATCATTTTTAATAAAAAAGTTTATCAACATTGCAATCCCATATTTAGCACTATCGGCAGCAGGGATAATTTACCATATAGTTTTATCCTACCCTCTACCGCACTCTGAAAATCTTGGCACAAATGATATCGGAACATTGGCGAAAAAAATAACAATGGTTATAACGTATCTTTGGACAGGCCAAATATTTATTGCTTACTGGTATATACCGTTTATATTAATTGTATTTCTAGCATCACCATTATTTATTCAGTATATAAAACTATCAACCCAAAACAGAATTTCTATACTTATAGCGCTAATAATTTCATCCATGCTCATCCATAGGCCTGGAAGCATACAAATACCTATGCATTCTTTTATATATTACATACCTATTTATATGTTAGGCATACTATGCTCTATGCATAAAGATGCTGTATCAAGGTATTTAGAAGGGAAATCAATAGTTCTTGGCCTAACCACTATCTTTTTTGCATTCCTACAGACAGCATTATATGAGGGGCACGGAAATTTCTTTAAAGATGATTTTTTTTCTTATAATGGAATTGACATTCTTATACTTCAAAAAACTTTTATGTGTTTTTTCTTTTTATCTCTATTGCAAAAATATGAAGAAAAGAATATACCAATACTACAATTAACAGCATCAACTAGTTTTGCTATATTTTTTATTCACCCATGGATATTAACTATATTCCATAATACAAACGCACTCACTCCTCTTAACTTTCTTCCAGGATTAATAATCTTTCTTATAAAAACAGTTATAGTAATTATTGGCAGCATTGCTATTGCCTACCTTATTAAATTATTACTTAAAAAACACAGCCATTATATTATTGGCTGGTAGAAAATATAGTATCAACACTCTTCTCTAGCTATTTCAAGCCGCTTTCAGCTGGTTAATATGTGACTTTAACAAAATAACTATCGATGCGGCAGCTCCTTCTCCTCCAACTTGCCTGAGATCTTACTCTGAATAATCAGTATTTATATCTTAGGACTAAATAAAACTTTACAAGCACACCAAGCAAAGATTTCTATAGATATCATCCTGCTACTAACACTTATTTTATTTATAGCTGTTATTAGCTACTCATCACGAAATAAAAATCAATGTAAATCAACTGTTTGAATCACCCATCAAATGCCCCAACTTCCCTGCTTTAGTAGCAAGGTATTTAGCATTATGCGGATTTTGTCCTGTCTGTAGGGGTATGCGCTCGACAACTTCAATACCTTGATCGGTAAGAGCTGCGACTTTGCGGGGGTTGTTGGTCATTAATTTTACTTGCTGAACATCCAAATAATTTAGCATGATTTTACAAATACTGTAATCACGCAGGTCAGCACCGAAACCTAATTGCTCATTGGCTTCTACAGT
The DNA here is from genome assembly GCA_937969395.1 of uncultured Spongiibacteraceae bacterium. GTDB lineage: Bacteria > Pseudomonadota > Gammaproteobacteria > Pseudomonadales > Dasaniaceae > Oceanicoccus. Next base: position 1,542 of record CALBVI010000372.1, read on the forward strand.
ATCAGCGCCTCGGTCTTGTAATTTATAAGCTTTAATTTTATTGAGTAAGCCAATACCGCGCCCTTCTTGTCGCAAGTATAAAATCACACCGCGACCTTCCTCGGCAATTCTCTGCATTGCTGCTTCTAATTGAGAACCACAATCGCAGCGCATACTAAATAAAGCATCACCGGTTAAGCATTCAGAATGCACACGTGCAAGCACAGGCTCGCCACTGGCGACATCACCTAAGGTTAAGACTAAATGCTCTTTGTCCTTCGCCGAATCCTCAAAACCGTGCATATCAAATACTGCCCAAGGGGTTGGCAATTTAGAAGATTCTACAAAACGAATAGACACAAAGGATTCCTATCTAGCAGCAATAAAATTAACAATGGAGGTATGGATTAGCTCGAAATAAGCTTTATACAATACGATCACCGGTCTTACATATAAGCGACGCGTATTCTAACAGCTGGAAAGCGCCCACGCTAACATCAAAAAGGCGCCGTTAGGATTAATTAAAACTTGGCCTGCAGATAAAGTACGCCATTTTGCTCGCGCATACTCACATGCTCTAAATACGTCATACCGAGTAATATCGTATCTGGGTAATTACCGTCAATCACATGAGCATCAACGCTATCGACCCGTACACCGCCAACATCAACTGAGCGTAACTTCACTAAATAGGAACTGGCTTCACCGCTGGCAGTACGCACTCTACCCGGCCGCCCTTTGGAGTAGTTAATACCTAAACTCTTGGCATGCTTGCTACTCATCGCCACAGTATTAGCACCAGTATCAACCAATACTAAAGTGCGACTACCATCAATCAACGCACTAGTAATATATTGATTAACTTGATTACGGCTTATCGCCACTTCTTTTTTTACAACTTGATTATACTGGCCGCTAATATGCTGACTAAGTCCTAGCGTTTCGCGCTTGCCGTTAATCTCAATAACAGCTTGCTTAGGGTTCGCCTCAATTAGCGTGATACCCTCAGGCGTTGACTCACCCACCTTAAGCATTTGCTGACGACCATCAATCTTAAGATAAACCGCATTTTTAAACAGCGCCTGTGCCGATAGCTCTAACGCCTGCGACAATGAGCTTTGCCAAAGTAATAGCGCACAACAGCAATAACTAAAACCTGTCATCAACTTCATTAATACATCCAATATTAATCGCATAGAAAACATGAACTGTCAGCCGGCACCGATGCTAACAACTTAAGATCAATGCTTTGAAACGAGCGGTTTATCGGCATCATTTGCAGGCCAACCTAAGTGCGCAA
>CALBVI010000373.1 GCA_937969395.1 uncultured Spongiibacteraceae bacterium
GCCGTGGCCGTTATTGGTAACTGATTGTTCCCGCCGCGAACGTAACTGGCTGACCAGTTCTTTCATGCGGGTGGTTTCATCAAAGTGAATATTAAATAAGGTTTGTTGCATTAACTCTGCTTGTTGCTGTTGGTTACGTACCAGAGCTTTAGATGATAAAACCAAAAATGTTTTTGCAGTTTGTTCGTTATCCACATCGCTGCGCATCGTACTAAAAGCATTAATGCTGCCGCATACTTTTGCCTGCCAACCCTGAGTTTGCAAGTAGTCGTATTCACCGACGCCAAGTTCAGTTAAGCAACTTGTGTAATAGGGCAGTAATACTGCCTGCTCTTTTGTTAGCGCAGGCATCTCGATAACAATTTGTTGGTAGACTAAGCCATTGGTACCTTGTGTATAGTTCGTTGCTTGAATGCTACCTAACTGTAAACTGGTTCCGTCGATAGTGCGGATATCCGCTGGTACATCTTCAAGTCCGACTTTAGGCAGAATTGATTCATCATCCTTTTGCAGCTGTCTTTCGTTTAAGGCTAGCGCCTGCGCCACAACCTGTTGTTTTTCTTGTTCATCCATTGCTGCTTTTATCGCGGCAAGTTTTTCCGCTTCGGCTTTATCACGCTGCGAAGAAAGCTTAGTGTCGGGCTCCATTACCAAAGTAACGCGATGGGTGTTTTCAATTAATAAGCGGCGCGCCAAGCCTTTAATAAACTCGGGGTCTTTAATATCGCGGTGCAATTGCTCTAATACTGGATCAAGATTTAATACCGCAATTGGATCACCACGATGCGTAGCGCTACCCATAGCCGCTAAAATAAGTTGTAAGCCAAATGGATAGCCATCACCGCCCACTTCGCGTTGATGTAACTCTAATTGGTGTAATACCGATTCAACTTGCTCCTGCGGCACGCCGTTGTCGGCCACATTTTGTATCGTATCGATGATTAGTTTTTCAATTGTATCAACATCATCGCTAGACGCGCCTTCGACGCCACAGACAAAAACTAACTCGCGCATAGAATCTTCTAAGCCACATAAAGGCGAGGGAGAATTGGCAAGTTCGGTCGTTTCTAGTGCGCGCTGTAAGGGTGAATTACTGTTGTCCAGTAAGACGCTTGAAAGCAATTGTGCTTGTAATAGCTCTTGTAGGTTAGTGCTTTCACCTTGTAGCCAGCCCACAACAACATGGGTTTTATTGTCGCAGCTACCTTCTTCATTAAATGCATAAGATTCAGTGATACGTTTTGGCGCGCTGTAGTGTTGTTCTGTCGGTACTTCAATGTGGACATCAAGGTGATCGAATTGCGATAGCGCTTGCTGTTCAAAACACTGCTGATGTTGTTTCGCAGGAATGTCGCCATAGGTCATGAAAATAGCGTTGCTAGGGTGATAGTGCGTTGTGTAAAAATCTTTTAATTGTTGATAAGTAAGATCAGGAATATCTTCGGGATCGCCGCCGCTGTTGTAATGGTAAGTGTTTGTTGGAAACAGCTGCGAGCTAAGTGTTTGCCACAAGGTACTAGAAACAGAGCTCATAGCACCTTTCATTTCATTAAAGACAACACCTTTGTAGACTAAATCGCTTTCTGTGTTCTCGGTCTCTTCAAATTCAACACGGTGACCTTCCTGCAAAAAATCCATCTCGTCGAGGCGAGAGAAAAATACCGCATCTAAATAAACATTCAGCAAATTATTAAAATCTTTGCGGTTTTGGCTGGCAAACGGATAAGCAGTCCAATCCGAGCTGGTAAATGCATTCATAAATGTATTTAGCGAGCGGCGAATCATCATGAAAAAAGGGTCGCGCACGGGGTAATTTTTGCTGCCACATAAGGCGGTATGCTCAAGAATGTGAGCAACGCCGCGAGAGTCCATAGGGACAGTACGCAAGGCAACGAGAAAAACGTTCTCATTGTTATCTGCCGCCAAGTGAAAATGAACGGCGCCGGTTTTTTTATGGCGATATTCTTCAACCGTGACATTTAGCGAGTCGATAGTCTGGCTGCGTATCCATTCAAAAGTTGAGTATGCTGTGTTGGCTTGAGGGGCTGATGTTGCTGATGCAGTTGAAGTCATTAACAGTTCGCTTTGGTTATGGCTTTTATGTTGCTGGTTATGGTTCAGCTGTTTGTTCTTGATAGTAGCTGACGAAACAGCGGGATATTGTAACGTCAATTAATCGCTGAGAGCACAATTTTTGAGCCGCTTTGCCAAAAGAATCTATTGCTAAGTGATTATTAATACTGGCGCTAGCAATTACAGGGTGTAATAGCCTGTTAAGTCATGGCTATGTCATTTATGGCTTAGCTCTATGGCCTGGTTTTATGGCCTGGTGTTATGGCTTGTGATTCTATGGCTTAGCTCGCCATGAGTGGTCACGGCATCTTTTGTGATAAGAAGATCGCTTAAGAGCTAGCAGGCTGCTTTGCAATTTTGAAGGTCAGTCGTCTGGCAACCACTAGGCCGATAATGGCAAAAAGTGCGCCGCCAACCGCTTGGCCTATTAATACGCCGCTAGCTCCCGCTAAATGGCCGCCGACAATAACAAAAGGTAGAGTGCCTAGTGTTGATTTACCAACATTAAACCAGGTGGCATAAACAGGTTTGCCCAAGTTATTAAAGGTGGAGTTGGCGATAAATTGTGCGCCATTAAAAACGAATGTAATAGCAATCCATGTGCAAAATAATTGCATTAGCTCAGCTGCTTCACCTTTTAGCTTAAACATGGCAACGAGTGGATCTTGCAGTAGAAAGAGTAAAACTGAAACTATTACAACATAGATGACATTAAACTGTAGGGCGTTAATCAGTACCTGTTGAACACGATCAAAATGCTTGGCGCCGAAATTTTGTCCGTATATCGGTGCGATGGCACCTGAAAGTGAAAATACCAAACCAAAGGCCAGCGGTATGATGCGACTGATAATGGCAAAGGCGGCGACATAGGCTGCGCCAAATTTAGCGATGGAGGCAATCACAATCGCATTGCCAACCGGCGTAGCGATATTAGTCAGCATAGCTGGGCCGGCGATATTGAAAATAGCGCGTAAATCTTCAACAAAGTGGCGATAGACAAATCGCGTCAACATATGATGCTTGCGAGTGACACCATATAGAGCAATGAAAAAGATGGTAAAGCGCGCGAAGACTGATGCTATAGCAGCGCCTTCTACGCCCATTGATAATGAGAATATAAAAATAGGGTCAAGTATGGCATTCACAAGCCCGCCTAGCAGCGTGGTATACATGGATAGCTTGGCGTCACCAATTGCACGTAGTGCGCCTGACATTGCCATACCCATCGCTAAGATTGGCAGTGATGGTAGGACGATTTTTAAATAACTAACACCGATAGCCAGTGCAGCTTCATCGGCTCCCAATATCCGAAAAAAGAAAGGCAGGTTTAGCCAGATGATTAAAGCTAGGGTGCTCGTTAGTATTAATGCTAAAACGACAACATTGATAACGTAGCGCTTAGCTTGTTCAATGTTGCGTTGTCCTATCATGCGCGATACCAGCGCCGCCATCGAAATGGTAATGCCGATGCTGAGAGAAACGGTGAAAAACGAAATACTACCCGCAAAGCCAACACCGGCTAAAATATCAGCGCTTTCCAACATGCTAAGAAATAGCATGTCGATAAAGTCGACCAAAAAAATGCCCATTAAGCCGATCGCACTCGTTGTCGTCATCACCCATATATGACGCATAATTGAACCGCTAATAAATTTAGCGGGCAGGGCAGATGGAGATTTTTCTTGAAGCTTGGGTGGGCTAGATGTGTTTGACAATGATGATCTCTAGGCAGAATGCTAATCAATTAACGAGGCGCGCATCATATCATGCCACCGATGCTAAGGGGTGAGGAAAGCTGCAGCTCAACAAGCGGTTTAAGTGATTGGCTTTTAAGTCAGTTGCTTATTGTGCAGCATCTACAGCAAGTGCCTTAATGACCATGTTTTCTAGCCTCCCGCCTAAAGGAAGCTCCGGTGAGGCGAAAGCACTAACTGTATTGCCGTCTTTATCAATTAAATATTTAAAAAAGTTCCAGCTAGGGGCTGTAGCTGTGTCAGCAGCTAGTTGTTTAAACAGTGGGTTGGCTTTATTACCTTTAACCGAGGAGGGAGCAAACATAGGAAATGTCACGCCATAATTCACATAACAAACCTCTGCTGTTTGTGATTCTTTTCTGTATTCCTGATTAAAGTCATTGGAGGGAAACCCCAGCACGACTAAGCCTTGATCTTTATAGCGCTGGTATAGTTGCTCTAAAGATTTGAATTGCGGGGTATAGCCACATTCACTGGCAGTGTTAACGGCGACAATGACCTTGCCTTGGTAAGCTTCACAGAGATTGATGGTGTCTTTTGATCGTAGCTTTCTTGCTTCAAAGTCTAATAAGTTATCACAGCTTGCGAAACTACTATTGCTGAACA
>CALBVI010000374.1 GCA_937969395.1 uncultured Spongiibacteraceae bacterium
AAAACGGGTTACGTGACTGGCTTAATGTCATTCCAGCACTGGAAGAGTCTTATCATATAATTACTTTAGACCTACCAGGTTTCGGCAGCTCCGCTAAGCCTCCAGGCTACTACTCCCCTACAAACTACGCTCACCTTATTCACTGGCTAAAAAATCAATATTCCAGCGAGGAAATCTATGTCATCGGCCACTCTATGGGAGGAGCGACTGCTTTACGATACTCAGCACTTTTTGAAAATGATGTTAAAGCCACGATACTCGTTGATGCTGCCGGCATATTGGAACGAACAGCTTTCGTAAAACACAATGCCACAATTCCTGTAGACGTCGAACAACTACCCTCAACTTTTCGCAACCTAACACTTAGTGCTATGGACTTCACCGGTGCAATGATTGAAAAACTCTCCAACGCACCTGATCCAACTCAATTTATAAGTAACAATGAAGACGCTTGGAACCTTATGTTTTCTAATATTCCAAATGCGAATGCTGCACTGTCGTTAGTTTCTGAAAATTTTAGCGATGCTATATACAATAATAAAAAGCATACTATTTTAATTTGGGGAGAAAAAGATACTGTTGCTCCCTTGAGGACAGCTAAGCTTTTAAATGCAAAGCTACAGAGTTCACAACTAAAGATTATCGAAGGCGCTGCTCATGTACCGATGAACAGCCACCCCGATGAGTTTAATCAAATTTTACTATCGGCATTAACAATACCATTTGTTGCTGATAGCAATATTGAAATACTGCCGAGTAATTCCGAAAATTTAGAGTGCAACCATCGTAATGGCGATATCTATTCAGGGACTTATAAAACGGTTGTTATTGATCATTGTAAAAACATAATAATTAAAAACCTACGAGCTAACGAACTGACTATTAGGGATTCTTTAGTCCATCTTGAAAATATCGTCATTCAAAGTAACGATATAGCCGTGAACACTAGCGAGTCTGTCATCATAGCGACTAACGCTGAGTTCACAGGAAAAACCGCAATACAAACAACAACTCGCCGACTAGATCTAGCTGGCGTAAAACTAACAGGTGAAAAAACGGCGGTTGAAATTAAAGATAATTCACGTTTGGTGATATCAATCAGCGAACTATACAGTCACGATTATCAGGGCTATCTACACGGAGACTATAAAATTGAGCACGATAGCCTAGACCAAGTCATCCTAAAATCAATCCAATAAAGACTCAAAGGCGGAGTGACCGTCTTGCCTTCAACTATATTCCTAGTCATGTCAATTGAACCTACTTATTGGAATTCATCTCAATTTCATTTTTGAAACAATTCGCTAGAAAACCTAACTGTAATTATTATTTACGATTTTAATAATTTTCAATGTCAGGCTTTATCCATTTGGCAATGGTCTTAAACATCACATCAGGAACAAAAGGTTTCGCAATATGGTCGTTCATACCCACAGCTAACACTTTCTCTTTATCACCTTTCATAACATTTGCTGTCATCGCAATAATGGGTAAATTATTATATATATTTTGTTTACGTATATAGCGCGTGGCGTCGTAGCCATCCATCACAGGCATCTGACAATCCATCAGTACGGCATCAAAACTTTGATCAAGCAATAAATCCAAAGCCTCTTGTCCATTATTAACCGCTTCAACAACAGCACCTTTTTTTATAAGAAGTGCTTTCGCCAACTCCTGATTAACAACATTATCTTCTACCAGAAGTAATCTTGCTCCACGCAGCACATTAATGGCTATTGCGGCAGCCTCATCATCATAACCAACAAGCTCTTCAGGAAGCGTGATTTCCAACTGTTTTTTCAAGGGGATTGTAAAATGGAAAGTGCTACCGATATTTTCTACACTTTCGAACCAAATCTCGCCACCCATCTGCTGAATGATTTTTTTAGATATAGTCAAACCAAGACCGGTGCCGCCATAGCGACGAGTAGTTGAGTTGTCAGCTTGACTGAATGGTTGAAATAACTTTTTTTGCTGCCCTTTATTTAGACCAATACCTGAATCGCTGACAGCAAAGTGTAGAGTATTATCGCTGCCCTTTTCTTCTTTTAATGCCAGAGAAACTGATACCGCCTCTCCGTATCTACTAAATTTCACAGCATTGTTAGTTAAATTGGTCAGCACTTGGGTGATTCTTAAAGGGTCGCCACTTAGATGCAGAGGAACGTCTGAAGCAACATCTGTTGTAATCTGAATATTATTTTCTTCAGCCTGTAGACTAATGATGCTGAGCATATTGTTGATGACATCTTTTGTTTTAAAATTGATATCTTCAAGATCCAGCTTATCAGCTTCAATTTTTGAAAAATCGAGTATGTTGTTGATAATACCAAGTAGACTTTTTGCAGACTGATGCGCTTTATCTATATAGTTATTCTGAGTATCACTCAGCTCAGTATCTAGAGCTAGATGAGTCATGCCGATAATGCCATTCATCGGCGTACGAATTTCATGAGACATATTGGCAAGAAATAAGCCTTTGGCCTGATTAGCATTTTCCGCTTCGCTTTTCGCCTCTTCAAGTTCCAGTGTGCGCTGAGCAACAAGCTCTTCAAGTTTTTTCCGGTGATGATTAAGCTCTGCTTCCGACCGTACTCGCTCCATAATTATGCCGGCAAGCCTTGCTGCCGATGCAAGATCAAAGGACTCCTCCTCATTAGGTAATGCTGTATGGTTGTAATACATACCAAATGCGCCCAAAACATTACCTGAAGAATCTTTTATAGGCTCAGACCAACAGCATCGCATGCCATGCGGTAGAGCTAGGTGCTTAATTTTTTCCCACCTAGGATCTGTTGCAATATTTTCAACAAGAACACGCTTACCGGTATAAGTAGAGGTTCCGCAGGAGCCAACACTGGGTCCATATTCAAGGCCATTGACCACTTCACAATAAGCCTTTGGCAGACTAGGAGCACCACCGTGCATAAGCTTATTGCCATGTAGTTCAAGCATAGAACAGCGCAATCCTGGGTGCCGCTCCTCATACATCAAAGCAATCGCATCGTAGATAATATCCGCAGGCTGACCTTTTGCTATCAACTCAAGGATGTTGGCATGCCGCTCATCAAACGATTTAGCTTTTTTCTGTTCAGATAAATCGAGATGAGTTCCCACTAGACGAATCGGTTTTTTATCCGATTCACGCAACACAAGAAAAGCCCGGGACAAAACATGGACTTCACGACTGTCCTTGTGTTGAAGCCGCATTTCAACTTCAAATGAGTCGGCCCGCCCAGTGAGATAATCTTGAACCTTGTCTAGCACCCACTCTTTATCATCTGGATGAACCAATGCAGCCCATGTATCTAACGTTCCTTCTAATTCATCCTCACTATAACCCAGCATACTTTTCCAGCGAGGTGAGTAATAGACTTCATTAGTTTCAAGGTTCCAATCCCATACGCCATCATTAGC
>CALBVI010000375.1 GCA_937969395.1 uncultured Spongiibacteraceae bacterium
AACTTATATTTTTTGTAACAATTGATACATGCTTCATTAGGGTAATCTAGTCGACGTAGTTATAGTTCGTTAAACACAATTCAATCAATTGTGTTTAACGAACTAAGCTCTGATAAGTTCTGCAAGTGATAAGCCCATCCAATTAATAATATTTAAGCGTTAAAAAGGATATTAAAATGAAAAAACTTCTCTCGGTAATGCTCGCTACATTCTGTATAAGCTTGTCGTTAACGGCTTATTCACAACATGACACTATGCCTCCGCCGCCAAAGGAAGGTGTCTTTGCTGTTTTGGAAAATATTGAAAATATTCTTGACCTGACTGATAAGCAAAAAACTGAAATTAGTAAACTTATATCTGAGGTGACGCCAGAGCCGCCACCACTAGTAAATAAGAATGAAATAAGTGGTGAGGGTGAAGAACTGAAGGACGAGGCCGCACTTTATGCTGAACATATGAATATGAACAGTGATAAAATTGAGCATGATCGTGATATGGTTAAATTAGAAGCGGCAGCTCATCTCGGTTTGCAAAAGATTCTAACGGAAGAGCAGTTGGGTACATTACATAAGTATCACTTGAAATCATCCGAAGGTTAATAATATTAAATTCAGATCAGGTTTAAAAAAAACAGAGGCTTTCCTCTGTTTTTTTTGCTTTAATAATATGAATATTGAGTCGGCTACTCACTTTCAAAGACTTTATTAGTCAGCCATACAAAATCGTAGGGCTTGAGCGTTAGGTCTTTGTGTAGATCAGAAAAACTTTCCTGACTAACTAAGTCAGTCCAAGTATCAAGGGTAATCAGATTAATACTCGATAGTGGAATGGTGATTGTCTGATTACTTATATTGTGAATACAAAAAATACTTTGATCCCGTTTCAGGCTTTGTCGCCAAAAGCCAAATAGTTGCTCACCTAAATGCAAGGTGAATTGTGTGGCATTGGGGTGAAATGCAGGTTGTTTGCAGCGTAACCGTAAGAGATAGAGCATTTGTTGAAAAACTTTTGCATGATGGGTGGTGCTATCCTCAAGTTTTTTAGTGATGTCATGATAATCCCACTTATAGCGATTAATCGCGCGGTTCTGATTGCTGTGTATCACGCCGTCATGGTAATTATGGGTAGCGAGTAAGCTGTGGATGTAAATGGCAGGTACACCTTCAAGTGACATCATAACGGCGTGTGCGCAAATAAATCGCTGAACTTGCCATTGATCGGGCCCGGACAATGTACCTTGCATAGCATCAAAGTAAGTGATGTTAATTTCATAGGGTTTAGATTGGCCGTTTTCGGTACTACGCCACGATATACGACCGCCAAAATTTTGCATCGTGTTGACCAGTGAACCAATTTCATTTTCATCTAACAGGCCTTCGGCAGGTCTTAGCCCTATGCCGTCATGAGATGAGAGAAAGTTGAAATAGAATGTTCCCTGTTGTGCTGGCGGCATACTCATTTGCCACTGTTTTAAATGTTGGCTATTACCTGTCATCATCGCATGTAAAATTAATGGCGGCAGTGAGAAATTGTAGACAGCATGCGCCTCGTTAGCGTTGCCGAAATAGCTTAGATTTTCATGGTTGGGAAGGTTGGTTTCAGTAATAAGAATAATATCTGAATCGTAGTGATCAATTAGGCTGCGTATTAATCGAATGATTTCATGGGTTTTTGGGTGATTAATACTGCTGTTGCCAATCTCTTTCCACATAAACGCGACAGCATCTAAGCGAAATGTTTTCACTCCTTTATCTAAATATAGCTTAATGATATTGACTATTTCACAGAGTAATTGTGGATTCGAAAAATTAAAATCTACTTGATCATGAGAGAAAGTACACCAGACGTATTTCTTACCATCGAGGGTTTCTACTTCGCGTAATAGCGGTGATGTTCTTGGCCGGACGACCATGCTTAAATCATCACTAGGATTTGCCTCAAAAAAATAGTCCATGCCAGGGTTTTTTCTATGTTTAAAATTTTCAAACCATTGGCTTCGGCTCGAACAATGATTGATAACAAGATCGCTCATTAAATTACATTGAGCGGAAATATTCTCAATATCATCCCAGTCACCAAGGCTATCGTTAACCTTAACGTAATCAATAATTGAAAAGCCATCGTCAGAACTGTATGGGAAAAATGGCAGGATATGAATTCCGCTAATGCTGTCTTTTAATTTTGTTTCATAGAATTTTTTCAATGTGGCGAGTGGAGTGATGCCATTTTCTCGTATAGAGTCGCCGTAAGTAATTAGATACGCATTATTTTCGTCCCAGATGCTCTCATGCCGATGCGGTTTTTGATAACTTGCATCTAACCCCATAATGGCGATTAATTGATTGGCAATAGAATCATGGTCCGCATCGGGATAAATATATTGTAAGTGCGCTTCGACTATAAACTTTAATTCGTTTTGTATATTGCTTGTCATTAATAGTCCTTACTTTTTACTGAACTCAGCCATATCTAATGTTACGGCTTCGTGAAGTGAATCTAAGATGTTGGGTATCGCGCTAGTCACTCGGTTCCAGCTGGGCACAAAAGGTTTTTCCATTGGCTTTTCTAAAAAGTCATGGCCAGCAGATAAAATATTTTCAGCAAAAAGCTCAACCGATTTTTCTTCGCTGTGGATATCAAAATTTAATCCGTTCATACGTGCATCGTTGTAATAGGTCTCAACAAAATCGAGGGCTATGCGGAAATAAGATGCTTTAATAGATCTGAAGGTTTCTGAGGTAAAGACCACACCATTGGTCGCTAATTTTCTAAATAGTGCTTTGCTGATATCAATAGACATTTTTGAAAGGCCTTTTTCAGCATCTTCTGGGCTGAGTTCTTGATGTTTGTGATCGTATACATCAGCAATATCAGCTTGGCATAATCGATTATTGGCGTAGTTACGATTCATTTCTGAGAGTACGCCGATTTCTAAACCCCAATCACTGGGAATACGAATATCGGTCATTACATCAGCGCGGAAAGAAAACTCTCCTGCCAAGGGATAGCGAAAGCTATCAATGAAATCGAGATAAGGGGAGTGACCCACTGTGCGGATCAATGCCCGAATAAGAGGTGTTACTAATAAACGACTGACACGGCCATGAATTTTTGCATTTGCTACCCGTGCGTAATAGCCTTTACAAAATTCATAATTAAAGTTGGGGTTGGCTACCGGATAAATTAAGCGCGCCAG
>CALBVI010000376.1 GCA_937969395.1 uncultured Spongiibacteraceae bacterium
CTTGTTACAGGACATCACCGAGGCCGGTGATTGTCAGGTTTATACTTTTCCCTATCAACATTTGCTGCCATTGTATGCGTCATTGGGGTTTAAACTGGTCGACGCTGAGGGTCAGCTATCCTCGGTAAGCAATTTGTACCATCGCTATCGAGATCAGAGTCGAGATATCGCGATGATGGTGTATGCGGGGGATAGCTGATCTATACAGCGGATAAGTTGTGTAATCTCATAGCCAAGCGTTCATAATAGCTAAGCCTGTTAACTAGGCTGGTGTTTAAAAAAATAGTCTGTCTCTTGAGGATAACAATGAATAATAAAACGAGCAGTAATTACGAGAAAGTGCGCGCCGAGCAAATGGAATACAACGCCAAGCGTGCTAAGGGCTACCGTGAACAGGCGTTAAAGCTTTACCCTTGGATTTGTGGTCGCTGTACCCGTGAGTTTGAGCGGGTAGGCTTGTCTGAACTGACGGTGCATCACGTCGATCATAACCATGATAACAACCCGTCTGATGGCAGCAACTGGGAGTTGCTATGTATTTACTGTCACGATGAAGAACATACCAAATTTGAAAATTTAGTACGTTATGGCAGCACGACTGAGCGCGCTCCTGCAGCAGCAACGCATAATCCTTTTGCTGATTTAAAGAAAAAAATGGAAAGCACTAAGTGACCTGTAATAAAGGGTTCACACCGTTATTGCGTTGATTTTTAAGATGAAATGTCATGTTTATAGTAAAAAAAACTTGTAATTCTTAAGCTTGGTCGTATATTGTCGTGTACGAGGTTAAATTATGAGCATTGCAGCTACCGTCAATCAGTCACTTAAGCAGTTCCAACCTGGGGAGGTTTTCGGGTACGGGGATCTTTCCGTTTATCAGCAATCACCGAATACCGTTGTGAAAGCGATTAGCCGTTTAGTTAAATCAAATCGGGTTAAAAAGTTGGGGAAAGGGCTTTTTTATCTGCCTAAACATGGTGTGTTGGGTGAGTTGCGTCCCTCTGATTCTGAGCTGTTGAAGTCATTGCAGTACAAGAACGGTAAGCGCAGAGCCTACATAACGGGTTCTTCTTTATACAATCAGTTGGGGATAAGCACGCAGATACCTAAAACCGTCGACTTGGCTACGGAAGGTGCTCCTCAGATGAAAAACTTTGGCACTATTCGGGCACGATTAGTGAGAAGCCGTGCGCCGGTTAAAGAGGTCGATATCCTTCTGCTTCAATATTTAGATGTATTAAAAACCGCTCGAAAAGTATCGGGTGTATCGGTTGATTATGTAGCAGAGGTGATGCTGTTAAAGCTGGATAGCTTGACTGATGATCAGCTGGTACGAATTCAGGTGATTGCCGATGAATATTATCCAGCATCTACTCGAGCGTTTTTGTGTATGTTGCTGTCTCGAATGAATAGACGGGTGATTTCGAGATTGAAGAGCTCGTTGAACCCGCTTAGCCATTATACATTGGGGCTGAGTCAAACACTGTGGCCTGAATGTAAGGAATGGAATATTAAATGAATCTGCATGAAGACAAGGATGTTTTTTTGGAACTGGTTCGATCGACTGCCCAGACGCTTGGGGTTCCTGAATATTATGTTGAGAAGGATTATTGGGTTACTCGGGCATTGAAACTCTTATCAGAGTCTGAATATGTAGATAGGGTGATTTTTAAAGGTGGTACTTCGTTGTCGAAGGCCTATAAACTGATAAACCGATTTTCGGAAGATATTGATCTGGCTTTGTTAGAAAAAGATCTGAAGGGTAATGATAGAAAGCGTGTTATGAAAGGTATTGAGGCAATAATGTCTGCAGGGTTGGATGAGCAGAAACATCATTCAATGGTGAGTAAGTCGGGTGATCGATTTCGGCGAACTGTATTTTCTTTTGAGTCTGCAGCGAATACTGATGATATAGGGCAAGTAAAAGATGTTCTTGTATTGGAGATCAATGGCTTGGCATCGCCAGAGCCGTGGTGGAATAAGATAATTTCGAGTCTGATAAAGGAGGTGTTGTTAGAGGCTGGTAGAAATGACTTGATCGAACAGTATGGGCTGTCCTCATTTGCTACTAATGTTTTATCAATAAAGAAAACACTGCCTGAGAAAATTATTATTATAGGTACGGCGTTTTCTGATGCGAATGCCGACGTGTTTCAAAAAAATATTCGTCATATATACGATGTTTGTATGATTTTACGTGATAGTACGCACAGAGATTATCTACAAAGCGATGACTTTCAGATTCTTATGAGAGCGGTTTTGAATAATGAACGGTCGCTGGCACGTGATGGTGGTAAGAGTGTATTGGATGGATCGTTGTCCTCGCTGGATATTTTTTCTTCTCCTAATATGGTGTGGGATTCTATTAGTGTAGGGTTGTCAGGAAATTTTAAGGACATGGTGTTTGATGGTGATATTCCTGAGAAGAAGGAAGTTGTTGGTGTGCTTGAGAGTATTGGTGTTGAATTGAAAAAGCTGGATTGTTAAATCGGTCTTCTATAAAGGTTTATCAAGATGTGCTGCTGGGTTTCTGAAGGATAGGATATCTAAAAGTACAGTACAGGTATCGCGCAGCGATCAGTCTAGGCACTTATTTTTTGAAACTCTATTAATCATTTAACATTGTTTGATGTGTTGAAAAAATTTAACACTTTTTAGTTTTTATTATATTGCCTTTTTATGGAGATACCCGATGGCAAAACGTACGCGGGCCGAGAAAAAATCGGGTAAACCCCAATTATCTAACGAAGCTTTAGATAAGACACAAACGATTGTTAACACGGTAGTACCGGTAAGCTTTACCA
>CALBVI010000377.1 GCA_937969395.1 uncultured Spongiibacteraceae bacterium
CTAAATTCTCTGGGAATAGGAGCGCCACTGGTATCAGACTCGACAAAGTACTGTTGTATCTCTGGTCTAACGGATTCCAATAAGTAGCGGAACCGTCCTATTACTGGATATAAACGACGAATAGAATGTTTGGATTGAAACATATCATAAATGCCGATCATGATAATCAGGGCCAATACAGCAAAGGGCCACAACCACGACTGCGGTAATATTGATAAAGCAGCAATAAAAACAATTAGGACGGTAAAAGCAATAAAAACAAAGGTTTGTCGTATTGTCATAAGGGAGATTCTCTTTTAAATATTTTTCTTATGGTTATTAGCTTGACGAATTATTTTTGTAAATCACCAAACAATGAACATCTAACAGAACAGTTAAGCTGAGAATATTTTGAACAACTTAATGTAAAATACCGCAAAATAACAGCCGTCGCAATTAATGGACATATTAACCATCCGTACAATTCTTTGACATAAAGCTATAGCAGGCATAACGGTCCAAGGTTTATTTAGTCGGCGCAATGGCTGATATTCTTACACTTAAACATTAAAACATTTGAATATTTTTCATAAACCCAGCAATCGCCTCTCATTAAACACGCCACTTTATTTATACTGTACGCTCGCGTCGGTACCGCCCTGGGGCAATATCAAAATGAGCGCGAAAGGCTTTTCTAAAGGCGGCTTCTGAATCGTAGCCACTGGCCTCTGCTATATCAGCAATATTCCTTTGGGTTTCTGCCAAAGCCCGAGCAGCAGTTTGCATACGCCAGTGCTTAACGTATTGTCCGCAAGACATACCCACTAGACGCTTAAACTTTTGAGCAAAAGCTGATTCACTCATCCCTGCCAATGAAGCCAATGCAGCAACCGTATTGGCAGCACCTGGGTTACCGTGAATAGCCGCCAACACACTCCCCAATTGAGAGTCGCCTAGCGCGCCAAAAGCACCGTCCAAACGCCCTTGACGAATCTCGCTTCTGAGCACTTCGATAAACACCAGCTCAGCCAAAAGATCGACCGCCACATCACTGCCAACCTGATCCTCTGCCGCCTCACGCATCCAGTGATGCACCAACGCCTGCGCCCCTGGGTTAATCGAATTATTTAGATCCAATACCACCGCATCTGGCAAACTCGCCAACAAAGGTTTAACCGCGGCTTGGTCAAAGGTAAACAAACCACAAATTAACCGAGTAGACGGGCCTTCAATACGCTCGGGTGGCTCAATATTAATTCTATTGGCCTGCGGTAACTCCGCCGAACCCGACAACACATGACTCGAGTCACGGGGAAACATCACTAACTGCCCAGTAATAAGGCGTTGCGGGTGCTCACCAAAGCCGTGCAACCACCCCTCACCTTCAGCTATCAAATGAAATGTCATTTGCTGCTGCCCGGAGGTATCCACACCCCACTGCCCGCAGTACGCTGAGCGAAAAAAAACCCTTGCGCCAAAGCGAAGTTCGCGCAACAGCGCACTAAGCGGATCGTCCCCCAATGCTGACTCTTGTACTTCATTTGATGTCGAATTAACTGATATGGACATAAATTAAACCTTTATTGGCATATTTACAGTAATCACAAGAGCATATAGTGCACCTACTGAATTGGCCAGCACCAATTCAAACACTGAACATTTAGCAATTAACACTAAACACTGATACTAGGAGTTAAAACATGAAACAAACTATTCTTGCGGCCTTTTTGGTTTTTGCCTCATTTATTGCCCACGCAGGTGTTGAAACCTCAACGGACAGTAACGATGTAATACTTGCAGGCTACGATGCAGTTGCTTACTTCACCGAGGACAAAGCCGTAGAAGGCGACGCACGCTACACCGCCCAGCACGACGGTGCGATTTATCGCTTTTCTTCAGAAAAGAACCGCGACCTATTTCAAAAGAACCCTGAGAAATACGCACCAGCCTATGGCGGCTACTGTGCCTTTGGTACAACGTTTGAGAAGAAGCTAGCTGTTAATGGCAAGGCCTTTAAAATTGTTGACGGACGCTTATACGTCAACAAAAGCCTATCTGTATACGAAACCTGGAGCGAAGATATTCCTAACAATATCGCCAAAGCTGAGAGCGCATGGCCAAAAATCGTGCATGTAGCACCTAAGGATTTGTAAGCACCACAACTGATAAGCCTCACTGAAAACATACCCCCCTGCCGTTAAGCGGCGAGGGGTTTTTGTTTTAGGTAAAAATGAGTCTTATTTAATCTCAAAAAAGCAACGTAGCAAGTCTTTGATTTTCATAGCTAACTCTATATGATCCGCACAAAGGGATTAAACTCCTCGAGCAAGGATAGGCTCTACTTTGCAACACACACTTCTATCTAAATACTTCCCTTTGAATGACAATAATTTAATGTTTATGGCTGTACTGCTTAAAACCCTAAATAGATGGCTTAAGTGGTGTAAGGTTATAGGCTCTTGAACAAGCTATTTTGTATAAAGGAGAAAACATGAAAACATTAACAGCACTAATTATAGTGACCTTTTTTCTTGCAAGCTGTTCAGACGCAGAGACAAAAGTAAGTAAAATTCCAAATGAAAAAGGTACTGCATTAATAATATCGTATCCGGATAAATCAATAAAAGTTATACAAGTTAATAATGACGGAGCTGTTGAAGAAAGCTATCGAGATATCAAATAAAAAAATATCACACAAAAACGACAGAGCAAGCCTCTCAAAAGCGATTTCTTTCAGCTGCGCTTTAGTCAGAAGCTTAGGGTCAATGTAAAAAATCTATGCTATTAGTTTAAACATTAACCCTAACAATGCGGCACGTAATATAGAACAAGGACGTAAATGAAACATTTCCAATGGTTATTTCTGTTTATAGCGTTATTAAATAGCAGTCTGTCATTTTCTGATCTTTGGTATGAAGCGAGAGGTGGAATTTCAAATTCTGGCCCAAGTTTTGGCGCTCAAATTAATTATGCCAAAGACACTCAAGTCTTCACTTTCGGCGCATCCGAATCAACAACAAGCTGTTTTTGGTTTTGTTACTTTGAGAAAGATGAAGAACAAGAATATAGGGAGTTTTATATTGCCTATGGCTATCGTAAGTATGGCAGTTGGTATACCTCTGTCATTCAAACGGGTTTAGGGGTTTATAAAGAGAAGGCTATTATGGATTGTGATTCTGACGATTCCGCTTGTGTCAATGAGACTAAATCTACTGTTGGTATTCCTATAGATATTAGTGCAACGATTGGAAGATATGCTGGCTTAGGTGTAAACCTGCATTTCAATTTAAACGAATATCGCCCTTTAGCTGCATTTAGAATAAGTTATTCACTTGGAAAATTTAATTAATGGCTAAACTAACAAAATTATTAAACACGACGAAATACTTACTTTCAATATTCGCTTTTTTAATATCTAACCCCTCTTTAGCGCAAGACATCCATTATATAGGTGGCTTAATTGAAGAGAAAAGTAGTAATACTATTGCTGAAGCTGGACTAATATCAGAGACAAAGAATAATGCTTTTACGCAGATGTCCTTAATGCTGTTCAGGCATAAAGGTAATAATTATAAGGGGGTTAATTTCAGCATAAACCGCTCTATTGGTCATAATTTAAAAGCCTATTCTGGGGCCGGTATATTTTGGGGTAATCACGAAAACTGTGAATTTCTAAGAGAAAAACAAGCTGAGACCTGTGATGCCGGGTACACAGCTGGAGTCTATCCAGAAGTTGGATTTATAATAACAATAAGAAAAATGAGTATTGGTGCCTATGGCCGCTACTACATAACATTTGAATCTGGAGAGAATGAATACAATATGTATGGCCTAAGAATTGGTTATGCATTTTAAATACAAGCTTTGCCTAAACCTAAAGTGTAACGGTGAGGGCCCGAAATCATCTCATGGACACAAACACTAGGCGAAAGTGTTAAACGATAGATGCAGCAAACAATCCGCGAGACACGATTAAAACGTTACTTAAAGCGATTTAAACACTGCCACTAACAACCCCCACGTATCATCAATACAGGCTTAATAAGGCATTTTTCCTCATACCGAGTTGCAGGCTTCAGTTGTCGACTATACTTGTTTAATATCTGACCTATGGGTGTTACCCTAACCCTTTGAACGCTAAGTCTTTACATATACTGCTACGCTATACGTTGCGTCCTTGTTGCCTGCTATTTATGACACGGACGAAGGACCATTAATGCTACTACCTCTCATTTCTCGCTCCGTCATTCTCGTGCTGTTCTGTGTAACATTAACCATTAGCGTTAGCACAGCGCATGCGCAACAAGATGGCGCGCAAGCATTGGCTGCTGAGAATGCGAATTCGGCCGAAGTAACGCTGCTAAAACGAGCTCAATCTCTTAAGCTTAGCGACTCGCAGACAAGCGAAAATTTAGCCAAAGAGGCGCTGCAATTATCAAAAACCAATGGCAATCTTCGTATTAGAGCTCAAATACACACGCTTTTAGCGGAGTTAGCTGCACAAAAACAGCATATTGATGCGTCGAAACAACATATTTTAGAAGCATCGCTTATTTACAAAAGCATAGAAGATACGCAGCACTACATTTTGTCTTTGGTTGGTTATGCCAAGCTATTTTTCGAACAGCAAGAATATGGCGAAGGGTTTAACATTATTGATGACATACTGCCCTTAGCCTATGAACATGGTGAAGATCAACCTATCGCCGCAGCTCTAACGGCTCAAGGCTATGCGCATTATGACCAACAGCGCTACAACGATGCGCTTGCGGCATATGAAGAAGCCCTGAGGTACATGACTGACCAAGATGACAATACAAGAACCGAACTTGGGCGAACCTACCATCAAATTGCTCAAGCGTATAAACAACTCAAGGATCACGACAAATCCTCTTTCTTCCACAAATACGCTCTCGATGTATTTACCACCTTACAAAACCAAGCCTTAATCGCGCGCGCGCTCAAAAATGTCGCCATTGCAGAGTATCATCGAGACAATCACCTTGTCGCTCTAGACTATTCAATTCGTAGCATAGCAATACATGACAGCCTTAATAATCCCGATGAGCATGCGGAAGTGTTAATGCTTGGGAGCATGATATACAGAGAAATTGGCCGGTATGAAAAATCGTTAGAGTATATTAACGAAGCGCACCTGATGTATAAAGAGCTTGATAATATAGCGAGAACCGCCGAAACCTCGAATCAAATGGGGCACCTCTATAAAAAATTAAATCAGTACGAACAAGCGAGATCTTTTTATCAACTATCGATTGATCTTCCGCCGGACAAAGTTGCCCCCAAGACGATTGCGTCTGCGTTAAGAGAACTTGCGATGATGGATTATAGAGCAGGTAAATATGAAGTGGCGATGAAGTATGCACAGGACTCATATAAGTTATATGCCACGATTAACGACAAGCCAAAAGTCTCTGCTACAGCGCGTATTATTGGACAAATCTATCAAGCCCTGGGGAATGACAACCAAGCTACTGTGTCTTTTCGAAAGGCACTGTCTCTTGCCAATGAATCAGGCAGCAGGGAAGATCAAATAAAGGCTCTGAACACACTGGGAAGAGCACTGCTAGATAGTGACAACCATGAAGCCACAGCGCTATTAAGAGCATCACTAGAGCTGGCTACTCAGGTCAGCGTTTCGGACGACAAGCTTTCCGTTTACGCATCCTTAAGAAAAGCTGAAAAAGCACAGGGAAATATTGCCGAGGCATTGCGTCTGGCTGAAGAAGAGATTTCCTTATCAAAAAAGCTTAACAAGGAAAAAGAAAAAAACGAATTTATCCGCGCAAAGGCATTATTAGACTCGCATAAAATGGAAACGGAACTGGAGTTTTTAAGAAAACAAGTAGAACTCGACAAACTTGAAATTGCCAAAAAAAATAACGAAATAGAAATCGTAAACCAATCCAGTCAAATCTCGAAACTGGAACTCACAAAAAATAGATACAGCAGCATTCTGCTGGCGACATTACTGCTGATTTGTACATTGATAGCAACCTATATTTATAGAGCCTCCGTTGCCACCAAAAAACGCAACAAAGAACTCGATTACTTAGCAGCCCGTGACCCACTAACCAACTGTTACAATCGTCGAACGTTATTCGATCTGATGAAGCGAGACTTCGCAGATGTCGAGCAGCTCGATGAGTACAGTATTATCATGGCGGATATCGACCACTTTAAACGAGTAAACGATACACATGGTCATAATGCAGGTGATGCCGTACTTCGTGGCGTGGCAAACATTTTACAAAGCAGCGTTCGCCAAAGCGATATTGTCGCGCGCTTTGGCGGCGAAGAGTTTTGTATTATTTGTCCTAGAGCAGCGGTGGAGAAAGCCATTGCCATAGCTGAAGACATGCGCACGAAAATTGAAGCCAGCGCTTTTAGTGATATTACCGTTACTTGCAGCTTTGGCGTATCGTCTATTAAATTTGATGCAAAAATACCTGCGGAGTTAATCGACCAAGCTGATACAGCGCTTTACCGATCGAAAGCTGGCGGTCGTAATCAAGTTACAACATGGGGACCTACAACAACAAACAAAGCAGAAAAAAAACCGGCTAGGGATTAAGGCAAAATCGTACAAGCTCATATTAAACGGTATATCTCTTAGAGATAACTAACGACAGACAACATTCCCATACCATTCAGTCATCTACGAATATAATTTCGCCAACTCATGCCATAACGGCAAAGCCATTGCCACACTTAGACAAAGACTTACAAGGCAAGTAAAACAACACCGCAAGTACGGATACTTTTGACATTAACTATACGTCAAATTTTGGAGCAACATGTCAACAATAGAATACGTAAAATTTTCGGAGATAAATCCAAGTGATTTTTTACCGCTATTAAATAAACTAAAAATAAGAGAACATCTAATCCAACATGAATTATTTGATATAGATACTGTAACTACTTGGATGAAATCAAAGGTAGACATCGATTCAAGCTTTGGCTGTAAAATACGCGCATTAAAGCTAGATGGTCAACTGATCGGATGGTGCGGCATCCAGTTAGAAGAAGATAATAAATATGAGATAGCAATCGTTATCGATGATAGTTCGTGGGGATATGGGATTAAAATATTCCATGAAATAATGAGTTGGGCTAAAGCTATCGGCCATGAAGAAGTTTATATACATTTTCTCCATACTCGCCCCAAGTATAAATTTCTACAAAAAATAGCTAAAAAAGTATACCAAAGTGAAATTCTTGGCAGTAAATTTAACACCTATCAATTAGCAGTGAATTAGCACCTAGAAAATATTCTGATCAGCACCAGAATCACAAAAATACAAATATAAAAAGTTATGGCGAAGGGCATTATCTTGAATATCAGAAAAGCTGTAATAAAAGATTCAGCGGGCTTACAACAATGTATGGAACTAGCCTATTCAACTTATCTTGATCGCATGAATGGCAAACCTCTCCCGCCTATGGAAGTAAACTATTCTGAAGAGATTGAACAATACCCTACATGGGTAATTGATTGTGACGGAAAAATTGCCGGAGGAATCATTATTATTTATGAAGAAAAGAGCTTATCTATCGCCAATGTTTCTGTGCACCCGGATTTTCAAGGCCGTGGATTTGGCAGTATTTTATTAAACTTCGCGGGAGAACACGCTAAAGAAAATAACTACAAAGAAATGCGCTTAGCAACACATGTTTTACTTACGGAAAATATTTCTTTATATCGTCATTTAGGCTGGGAAGAATACGATCGAGACAATGTTCGTGTCTATATGAAAAAGGTCATTTGAATATCGACCCCACCGCAGTCAAAGTAGGTACATATGATATATGCTCCTTGTCATACTCTTATATAACTATGTTTTTTTTCGAAATTCAGTTGGCGTAAAACCCGTATATTTTTTAAAGAATCGACAAAAGTAAGCAGGGTCATTAAAACCAAGAGCGTAAGAAATCTGGTTAGCGCTCATTGAGGTGTAAATGATATGGCGCTTGGCCTCTATCAATAATCGCTTCTTTATAAGTTCATGAAATGATTGACCAACAACCTTCTTAGTCATCCTATTGAGTTTAGAAATCGTCACCCCGAGTCTGTCCGAGTAGTAGTTGGCGTTTCTATTCTCAATATAATGCTGATCGATGAGCTCAATAAGGTTTGAACAAAGTATTTCTGCTTCAGATTTTTCTGCCTTTCTAGTCTGCTTTACACTCATAGTAGATCGGCCTAGGCCGATATATATTTGAGCAAGTAACGTGTTTATCATTAGAGACCGAATCGGCTCCGAATTTCGGTACTCTCTCAGGCAGCGATAAAATAGCGCCCCGACAAACTGTTCGTGCTCTGAATCCATATCGCTTTTTGAAATCAAGCTGGCCTGATTAAATAATAGAGCAGCCAATTGTGGTGCAGAACTTAAGGATTTAGACATTTCGGTTGTATGCACGTTGATCACGACACCTTTTGATTGTTCCTTCCAAAAAAACTCATGAACAGTGAGCGCTGGTATCGATATAAAAAAGGGTGCCTGATGGTTAAATTCAACGCCATCAAGAGTAGCTTTTACACCCCCTTCTTTTATATAAAAAAACTGATGAATTTGATCGTGGCGATGGGGTTTTATTTCCCATTTATGGATACTGCTTCGATCCTCAATCATTTCACAATGCGTAGTTCCAGGCATCGCTGATGGGTCATCTTCTCCATAAATACGGTAGTTAGGTATTCTCGCTTTGTTCATAATGTTCAATAATTTAGTTTATATGAGGTAAATATTGCTTGATTATGACACAAAAGTACAATTACTTAGAAACATTGTCCATTGCTGGTTGTTGCCGGCGACTTTATGATTAGCCTTCTATAAAAATTGCAAATCAGGCACTGAAGATAAATGTAGAGATGCTATTTAGTAAAAGCACTAAGTGTATTCGAAACGTCAATCATCCATGTTCCATTTTAAATTGCAGGCAATATGAACATTAATAAACCTTATAAAAAGATACCTGGGACAGTCGTATTCGATGCTGAAGTCGCTGCTGCTGGTTATCACCTAAATCAGTTCTGTATGTCGCTGATGAAGCAGATTAACCGTGATCAATTCAAAGCGAATGAACAGGCTTATCTTGATGGCTGGCCGATGAGCTCAGACCAAAAAAAATCTGTATTAGCGCGCGATTACAACCGGATGCTTTCTCTGGGAGGGAATATCTATTTTCTGGCCAAAATATTTTCATCAGACGGCCTAAGCTTCCAGCAAGCTGCAGCGAGCATGACCGGTATGAGTGTCGAAGAGTATAAACGCATGATGTTGTTAGGTGGCCGCTCACCTGAAGGCAATATTTTCGTCCCAGAGGAAAAAAGCTAATGGCAAGATTAACAGCAGGAATTTGCAC
>CALBVI010000378.1 GCA_937969395.1 uncultured Spongiibacteraceae bacterium
CTTAACTTACCGATTAATGTTGTTGCCATTATCGCCGCCGCAGAAAACATGCCCAGCGGTGGAGCTACTAAGCCTGGTGATGTTGTCACTAGCATGTCAGGACAAACCATCGAAGTACTTAATACCGACGCAGAAGGCCGATTAGTCTTATGTGACGCCCTCACCTATGCAGAGCGTTTCAAACCTCAATCCGTTATTGATATCGCTACATTAACAGGCGCCTGTGTTGTCGCTCTCGGTAAACATGCCACCGGCCTTTACAGTAATGAAGACGACTTTGCTGCTGAGTTGCTAGCTGCCGGCAATACCGTCGGCGATCGCGCTTGGCATATGCCGTTATGGGATGACTATCAAAACCAACTCGATAGTAATTTTGCTGATATCGGTAATATTGGTGGCCCCGAAGCCGGTAGTATTACCGCAGCTTGCTTCCTCTCTCGCTTTGCTAAAAAAATGCGCTGGGCACATATGGATATTGCTGGCACCGCTTGGCTTTCCGGCGCTAATAAAGGCGCAACCGGCCGACCTGTCGCCCTGCTAACGCAATATTTAATCACCCAAAGTAAATAGTTAAACGCAAACGCCCTATGACTAAAGTCGACTTTTATATACTCCCCGAAGATGAGCAACATCATCGGCATTTGTTTGCCTGTCGATTAATCGAAAAGGCCTATCGGCTTGGTCATCAGGTTTATATTCACAGTGACAATGCTGAACAGGCACAGCAAATCGATCAATTGCTCTGGAGCTTTCGACCTAACAGTTTTGTGCCCCATAGCTTTGACAATAATGCGCAAGGACAAAATTCGCAGGGGCAAATCGCTGTTGGTTATGATGCTGCCGCCACACATGACATGGCAGATAATCACACACATGACGGTTTACTGGTAAACTTATCAACTAGCGTACCGGATTTTTTCAGCCGTTTTAACCGAGTGTCCGAAATTGTTGTGCAAGACCCAAAAATAACCGATGCCACGCGTAAAAACTATTGTTTCTATCGCGATAGAGGCTATCAACTTAATTCCCATGACATGAGAAAAAAAGCTCAACGATAATAATAAGAGCCTTGATAAGATGAATTTTAACGACATAAACAAAAGCGATATGGAAACAAAAGGCAGCAATAACAATAGCCCAAAAAAACCATCGCCTAAAGACGGGCTGCTGGATGAACTCGAGTCGATTAAAGATCTGCTGATAAAAAGTCAGGACGATATTGATACTGAAAATATCGGTACTGGAGATTTCACTGCTGAAGACCTAAATTCAATCAATGATGAAAGTTTTGCTGATCTCGATGATTTAGATGGCGACGATTTTGAACTCGATGGTCTTAATATCGACATCCCCATTTTAGAAGATGTTGTCGATCACAATAACGCTGAACCGCTGCTTGCTAATGACACTGTCGCTCTTGATAATAACCTTAATGCCAGCAATAACACAGAACCTCCGATACTCGATTTAGAAACGATTTTTGAAGATTCTGTTATCGAAACCGAAGTCATTGACGCTGAATTAGCGATTGACTCAGAAAACCTAGATATAGAAACCCCTGATTTCGAAGACGATAATGTAGAAGACGTTGATCTAGAAAGCATTGATTTAGAAAGCATTGATCTAGAAGACTCATACATAGAACATACTGAACTAGCGAACCTAACGTTAAATGTGCAAGGCCAAGAAACATCGGATCTAGAATCATCAGACTTAGAATCATCAGGTCAGGAACCATCGGCCCCGGAAACATTAAATCTAGATAGCCTAAATCTAACCGAACTAGGTACAAGTATTGAGATACCAACGTTCAATCTATCCGTTGCTAATACGGACGAAGACAATACTGAAGAAACTTTAGAACCTAACATTGACGATGCAGCACTAAGCGGCGCTGTTGATGTATCCGTACCCGCCTTAGATGAGGGTGATGCACTAATATTCGATGACGATCCTATTGCCGATAGCAGCATTAGCCATCCATTGACCCACGATAATGATTTCTACGATTTGGCCTCTCCCGGCGAAGCTCAAAATTCTGCCCCAGATAACAATCAGTACAGCAGCCAATTCAGTACTACTGAAGCACCTAAACAGCCGGACTTAGCTAAGCCCGTCAATATCGATTTACTGATTCAAGAGATCGTTGATGACTATATTCCAGTGATTGAAGATCGATTACGCCAGCGCTTATCGCAATACTCACCCGAAGCGATTCAGCAACTGGCAGAAAAACAGCGGAAATCCTAAGTCTTTTCGCACACACTAGTTTTCTGCCGGCAGCTAAACCCTGTATAATTATTTGTTTTGGTGTATTAGTGTCGCGAGTCATTATCAGTCACAATCACTAAACGCTTTTTGGCTCGACCTAACGTCTTCTACATCGACACCTTTTATCTCTTAACTATCAGTGAAAAGTATTGCCCTCTATGGATAAAACATTCCAACCTGCCGACATCGAAACTAAGTGGTACAAAAACTGGGAAGACAGCGGTTATTTCTCCCCTACCGGTGAAGGTACGCCTTACTGCATTATGATTCCGCCACCGAATGTTACCGGCAGCTTACACATGGGCCACGGTTTCCAAGAAACTATTATGGACGTGCTCGTTCGTTATAACCGCATGAAGGGCAATAACACCCTTTGGCAGGTCGGTACCGACCATGCGGGTATTGCCACGCAAATGGTGGTCGAACGCCAATTAGAATCACAGGGCATAAAACGCAAAGAGCTTGGACGTGAAAAATTCATCGAAAAAGTCTGGGAATGGAAAGAAAAAAGCGGCGGCACAATTACTCAACAGCTAAGACGCATGGGCGCATCAACTGATTGGTCCCGCGAGCGCTTTACGATGGATGAAGGACTCTCTAATGCGGTACAGGAAGTATTTGTACGCCTCTATGAAGAGAACTTAATTTATCGCGGCACCCGCCTCGTTAATTGGGATCCGACATTGCGCACTGCCGTTTCCGATCTGGAAGTTATCTCCGAAGAAGAAAATGGTTTTCTCTGGCACTTTCACTATCCACTCAGCGATGGTTCAGGACAGCTAACCGTAGCCACTACTCGTCCTGAAACCATGTTAGGTGATACCGCCGTAGCAGTTAATCCTGAAGACGAACGCTATAAGTCATTAATCGGAAAAACCATCAAACTGCCGTTAACCGATAGAGAAATTCCTATTATCGCCGACGACTATGTCGATATGGAATTCGGTACTGGCTGCGTAAAAATCACCCCTGCTCACGATTTCAACGATTATGAAATGGGCAAACGTCACAATCTAGAAATGATCAATGTACTTGACGACAATGCCGCAATGAATCAAAACGTGTCCGAGGCCTATCGTGGTCTTGATCGCTTTGATTGCCGTAAACAAGTTGTTGCCGACTTAGATCAACTCGGATTACTCGATAAAATTGATGATCACAAATTAAAAGTCCCACGAGGGGATCGCTCAGGTGTTGTCATTGAGCCTTATCTTACTGATCAGTGGTATGTAGATGCTAAAACCTTAGCTAAGCCTGCGATTGAAGCGGTTGAAAATGGCGATATTGAATTTGTGCCTAAACAATATGAAAACACTTATTTCTCTTGGATGCGTGACATTCAGGATTGGTGTATTTCTCGCCAACTTTGGTGGGGACATCGCATCCCTGCCTGGTACGATGATAACGGTAAAGTCTATGTTGGCCGCAACGAGGCAGAAGTTCGTGCCAAACACTCTCTCGGTGACACGCCACTAAAACAAGACAACGACGTACTCGACACCTGGTTCTCTTCTTCTTTGTGGACCTTTTCTACATTGGGCTGGCCTGAAAAAACACCTGAACTCGAAACCTTCCACCCTACCAATGTACTCGTCACTGGTTTTGATATTATTTTCTTCTGGGTTGCCCGGATGATTATGATGTCACTGCACTTCCGTAAAGAAGTGCCGTTCAAACAAGTTTATGTACACGGTTTAGTGCGTGATGCCGAAGGACAAAAAATGTCTAAATCAAAGGGTAATGTACTCGACCCTATTGATTTAATTGATGGCATTGAGCTTGAAACCTTAGTCGAAAAACGTGTCAGCGGCATGATGCAGCCGCAGATGGCGAAGAAGATTGAAAAGTCGACGCGCAAGCAATTTCCAGAAGGTATTGCCGCTTACGGTACTGATGCACTGCGTTTTACTTATTACTCTCTGGCCTCTACAGGTCGCGACATAAAATTTGATATGGGCCGGATCGAAGGCTACCGCAACTTCTGTAATAAAATCTGGAATGCTGCTCGCTATGTTCTGATGAATGCAGAAGAGCATGATTGTGGGCAAGACAATTCTGATAACTACCGTTTAAGCCTAGCGGACCGCTGGATTATTTCTCGCTTGCAACAAACAGAACAAGATGTTGCCGTCGCGCTAGAACAGTACCGTTTTGATATTGCCTCACAGGCTATTTATGAGTTCATTTGGAATGAATACTGTGATTGGTACCTAGAACTCTCTAAGCCAGTCTTGTGGGACGACAATGCCGATGCAGAGCTGCAAAAAGGTACACGCCGGACATTGGTTCGCGTACTGGAAACCACATTGCGATTACTGCACCCGTTTATGCCTTATATTTCAGAAGAAATTTGGCAGCAACTAGGGCCATTAGCCGGTAAAGAAGGCGCAACGGTTATGCTGCAGCCCTACCCTGAACTCAACGAAGCGCTTGTTGATAAGCAAGCTGATCAAGATATCGAATGGCTCAAAGGTGTCATTGAGGGCGTGCGTAATATCCGCGGTGAGATGAATATCTCTCCCGCCAAAGCGATTCCAATATTACTGAAAAATGGTAACAAGGAAGATCAGCGCCGGTTAACTGAAAACCAACAGTTCTTACAGAC
>CALBVI010000379.1 GCA_937969395.1 uncultured Spongiibacteraceae bacterium
ACAACAAAGGAAAAACTGTTCCTGCCGGTGAATATGCAATTAATTTTGAAGCCTCCAGAGAGGATGGCGGTCGAGAATTTTTACGCCAAAAAATCATTATCGGAAAAAATAATAGTTTCGCACTTCAAGGCAGCAGCGAACTAGGTGCCATCAAAATCAACACACACGATTAACTAAACATTCAATTATCTTTACTTAATTTACATTCATTTGAGAGGGAAAAAAATGAAACCGACAACGCAACCGTTACTAAAGCTGTTATCAATCTCCGCTATGCTTGGCGGGTTAATCTTCAGCAATCAAAGCCTGGCCCACTCTCGCTATATACTACCTAGTCATACTAGTCTTTCTGGCGAAGACGCTGAAATGGTCAGCCTTGACCTCAGTGTTTCCAACGATTTATTTCATCCAGACCGCCCTTACCGTGGTCCAGCTCTGCCGGGACAAAAAGCTAACAATAGAAGACAAGCTTCGTCATTAGCCTCCGTCACGATTACCGCACCAGACGGCAGCACCACGCAAGCGCCGCCTGTCGTAAATTTAGGTCGTAAGACAGCAACCTATTTTAATTTAGATCAAAGCGGTACTTATAAAGTAACTTCTACAGCGGAAACCACTGAAAGAACCTCTTATCAAAAAGCTGATGGTACCCGCGGCCGCGCCAATGGTTTGAAAAAAGATATTAATCTTCCTGAAGGCGCTACAAATGTACAAAGCTATTTATCCGCTAGCCGCATAGAAACCTTTGTTACTCGCAACGAAACAACTGAAGTCGCCCTTGCTCCAACAGGCGTTGGTGTTGAACTGGGCGAAGGCACTCACCCCAATGATTTTTTTGTTGGTGAAGCGGTTGAATTACAATTTTTAATGAACGGTGAACCGGTTGCCGAAGGCACTGAAGTTTTGGTTGTGCGTGGTGGAACCCGTCACCGCAACGAGCGCGGCGAGCTAAACATGACCGCAGATAAAAACGGACGCATTAGCTTTACTCTATCGGAAGGTGGCTTCTACTTTTTAGAAATGACCGCCAAACAAATAGCGGACGAAAAATCTGGGTACGATTACGAAAGCTTTTATTACACCGCAACTTTCGAAGTATGGCCTGAGTAATCACCGCTAACATTCAATAGCTTGGTTTTCTACTGAGCTATTGAAAATAGGATGGTTTCCGGTCTCATAGATCTAAGCCATCCTTAACTCAATATTAAGCACAAGATCTCTCAACAAAACTTAAATCATTAGACACAGATAACGAGATATACATAACCGAATAAAATGCCTTACAAAAAACCACCTTACTACAACTGGCAACGATCACTAATATGGTTAATGATCTTCGCCATCGGAATAACAGCTTACGGATTTAGTTGGCTGCTTGTGCTTTAAGCCGTTCGTGCACGACTAAATCAAAATAGAACTACACACTCGATCACAGTACACACCTAAAAGATGAACCAAGCTAGTTAGCCTCACTTTACTGCCAGATAAATATTTTAAACGCACTGGAGAAAAAGTGGGCCGCAACGATCCCTGCCCTTGCGGTAATGGTAAGAAATATAAAAAATGTTGTGGAAGAAATAGCTAGAACTACTCACGGCAAATATTGATCTGCTTTCATTATTCGCCGCTACTCATTCAAAATATAGGTTATCTCCCCCGTTGATTGACTTAACGCGGTGAAGCACCGAAACTTTCCACCGTGGACTTCCATAGCTTTTCAAACTCATCAGTGAAAGCTTTGTAGCTAGTTTTTTCTGCTTTTAGACGAGCCTCTTCAATCGCATTTTCAGAATTCCAGATGCTATGACGCTGTTCTTCTCTTTCGGTTGCTTCAGCCACGCCGTAGACAAAACCGGTTCGGACATCGATTAAGGCACCAGAGGTCGTCGATGTAACAAATGCTTTCTTATTGGGAATGAAACCTAAACTAACTAGGGATAGCGGCCCAAGTGGCGTTCCTTCCACATGAAAAGCGGTATCAACGGAATATATAAGTAGCAAGTCGGTCTTCAATCTTGCAGCTGATCGCCTTAGGTCCCTCAAGGATGTTAGCTCAGCTGGCAACAATAACCGACTCATAGATGCGATAGCCGTAATCATCGGTAGCCTTGCTAAACGTGATAAATCTTCATCCTCTTCTATATCTCGGTTGGTAATAACACTAAACCGCCCCGAGCCATAACTATGATTAGTCTTGGTAAAATAACCTGATGCCTGAACTCTCATTACCGCGACTCTAGCGGGAAAGCTACTCGCTGGCTCTACCTTAAGAAGCTCTGCGATATCTTCATCCGTTAAAGCCGTAATATTAACTCCACCAGCAGGTGTCGTATAAGTAGCAGCGCACCCCTGAAGGGCTAACAGAAGTATTAAGACTACAATATTCTTGCTCCTAGCAAGCTGAAAAAAATGTAAGTAAATGACCAATTTTTGCATGATTAATTCTCCTGAGCGATTTGATATACCACCAGTCTAGGGCGAGTATTAACGTGGCAACAGAGTCAGATAACCCGTAAAATGGTCTTCACATACAAAAATGATTATGCTATGTCGAACCTTTACAGCAAAATTCACCGCCTAAAAGCTCAAGGATGGACTTGGGAACAATTTCACTCAGAAATTGAACAGCTATACCCCGCAGGGCTTGAAGAAAAAACGCTAAAAGCGCACTTTAAATATCCACATCGCAAAGCGTCTCGGCATGTAAAAAAAACAATAGAGACTCTTCATAGAAAATACTTCCCCTCACCATTTCCAGATGACGTAGAAGCTTTAATGAGGGTATATAGCAATCTAGTTACATGCATCAAGCACACCAGCACAGATCAGGATATCGCCGACCTAAATTTGTATGTCACCGGAGCGTTACAACAACCTCAAGGGGATAACCTATTGCGCCAAGCTAGGCAGCAATGGCTATTGGCGAACATCCATTTTGATCAATTGCCCTCATTACGCACAGGAAGCCAAGTTAAACAACTAAGCCACACCCAACAAAAAGCAATCGAGCACTACAGTACTGCACTGTCACTTCTGGTCGAACATAATGACGGGGGAAACTCTCCAGCAGTATCCGAATTTATGCTTTACAAATTAAGGCAAAATATACTGGCCTGCCATCTCAATGTATTACCAGCCGAACAAAGATTTAAGGATGAAAGCGTCTTAAAGTATCTTAAAGATTCAGACTTCTTACCGCGAAGTAAAGTGGTTATGAATGCGGAACCCTATCAATGGGTAGTCGCTCGAAACGGTTTACGATTTAGTTCAATTACGGAGAATAAAACTGATAGCCTTTGGTTTTTTGAAGCACTCGTCAACGCAAGCCAATATTTTCAAGATTTAAAGTACCAGCCACTAG
>CALBVI010000380.1 GCA_937969395.1 uncultured Spongiibacteraceae bacterium
GTATTGGTAAGAGTCGATTTGCGCTTGCATTAGCACATTGTCTTATGTGTTTAGAGCCGAGAGGCTCGCTTGCCTGTGGTGAGTGCCGGCAATGTTTGCTGAATAAGGCCGGTACGCATCCTGATTTAAAAAGCTTGGAGCCTGAGGAAAAGGGCAAGCAGATTAAAGTTGATCAGGTGCGAGAATTGGTTAGCTTTTTAGCGAATACTTCGCAGCAGGGTGGTTATAAAATCGCAGTAATATTCCCTGCGGAGCAAATGAATATCAATTCCGCTAATGCCTTATTGAAAAGCCTAGAAGAACCTGCGGCTAACACGCTGCTCTTATTGATTACCGATTCGCCAAGTCGCCTACTGCCAACAATACGCTCTCGCTGCCAGAGCTTACGTTTTCAATTGCCTAGCCATGATGAAGCGCTGACGTGGTTGTCGCCGTTAGTGCCGGCACAGGTTGATTGTGAGCAATTATTACTTGAGGCGGCGGGACAGCCTTTAACCGCGATAGATCTTGTTGAGACTGATCGTATGGATCAGCGGTCACAAATGAATCGAGACTTTTTAGCGATGTTGGGCGGCACTGACACGCCTTTGTCGATAGCGGAAAAGTGGTTGGCCTATGATCTGCCGGAAGCGTTGGCATGGTTGACGAGGACTATCACCACACTAATTACCCATCAAATGGCTGGTGGCCCTATGGATGAGCAATGGCGGCCCTTTATTAGTGGCATTAGTACTCAGCGCCTATATAAGCTTTCCGATCAGGTTTTGTTGCTTAATGCTCAGCTTCAGCGGGGTGGTAACCCTAATAAACAACTGGCGTTAGAGCAGCTAATGTTAGAAACTTGTGATGTATTTACGGCCAGAACAGCATCTTGAAAAGTGAATAATATTCAAATCCGACTATGCTTAGTGAATGATTGTCGGTTGGCATACTAAGATTATGTTCGTATCATCTAATAATTTGTATAAGCTAAGTTTGAGTAACCAGTCAAAATAGGAGTTTAGGCTAGTAATGAATACCGCAAGTGCACCGCAAGGGGCAAGAAATGGAATTCTGTCGCTAACAATAAAGGATAAGGCCGTATTATATGCGGCGTATATGCCATTTTTGATCAATGGTGGTTTGTTTATCCCAACGAATAAACCCTACAAGGTCAACGACGAAGTGTTTATGTTGTTGAATTTAATGGATGAGCCCGAAAAAATCCCCGTCGCTGGCAAGGTGGTTTGGGTAACACCGCGTGGTGCCCAAGGTAACCGAGCAGCCGGTATTGGCGTGCAGTTTAACGGCCAAGACGAAACGGCTAATAACAAAATTGAAAACTATTTGGCGGGCTCGTTAGAGTCTGATCGCCCTACTCATACGATGTAATAGTTACGCAGTGTTTTAACTGCTTATAAACTGTCGTTTAACCACTTCAAGTAATACTCACCCTGATGCCACTATTCAATGCGCTTATCAAGATGAAGTGCTTAATGGCAATGCTGAATTAAAAAGCCGCTATTGATTAGCGGCTTTTTTTTGCCTCAATATAATGCATAGAGATTACTAACGGCGAGATTGTTAATTAAGGTGGTTAGATTGAGTTTGTAGTTTATCGCAGCTGCAGTTAAAGTGCTGCGCTTAGTAATTTTGCTTGTCGGGCGCTACTGCTGAGGGGTGAAAGCTCAGTAAATGAGCTGGAATAATTGCGCTGTTAACTTAATCTGGATTATTATTACTTGTTTTTAAGTTGCTGTTTTTGTTGATTTAATAATTTTTTATATCAGAGATAAATATGTATATAGACTCACACTGCCATCTCGATCGAATTGATCTCACTCCTTACGATAACGACATTGCTAAAGCTATAGCCGCCGCCAATGATCGCGGTGTAGATCGCATGTTATGTGTTGGTATTGATATGGAAAATGCTGAGGCAGTTATCGAGATTGCTCGCAGTAATGCCGGTGTTTATGCATCGGTTGGCGTCCATCCTATGGATGTTAAGGATCAATTGGCTGATATGGCGGTTCTTGAACAATTGGCAAGTGCTGATGAGGTTGTTGCTATCGGTGAGACAGGGTTGGATTATTACTACAGCAAAGAGGCTGCGGAGTTACAGCAACAAAGCTTTCGTGAGCACTTAGGCTTGTCCGCCAAGCTTAAAAAACCGCTGATTGTTCATACCCGTGATGCTCGTGAAGATACTATTCAAATTATTAAAGCAGAGGGTGATACAAGTGTTGGCGGTGTTTTGCATTGCTTCACTGAGAGTTGGGAGATGGCAAAACAGGCGCTTGAGCTAAATTATTACATCTCCTTTTCTGGGATTGTTACCTTCAAAAATGCAAGTGAATTACGTGAGGTTGCCAAGCAAGTACCTTTAGATCGGCTGCTGATCGAAACCGATTCACCCTATCTGGCGCCAGTGCCTTATCGAGGTAAAAAGAACGAACCGAAATATGTCGTTGAAGTTGCTCAATGTATTGCAGAATTGCGTGATCTGTCTGTAGAGGAGGTCGCTAGGCAGACTACAGATAACTTTGAACAATTATTTTTAAGTGGCAAGTGGTGGTAGCCGGTTGCGGCGAGCTTAGGCGGCGTTCATTTTGTTTCTATCGATGTAATGTTTTAGTCACGTGCTGCTTCAGCGTGCCCTCCAATAAACGTTCCCCAATAAACTCTCCCCAATAAAAAAAGCCGGCTCTCAAAAGAGTGCCGGCCAAAACTACTACTAGGAGAATGAGACTATATGGATGTACGGGGTCGTCTCTGTGATGTCTGTTTACGCAAGGGGTAGACATCAGATTATTAAGTATTACTTATAATAAAATCTTTGCTAGTAAAGTTGCTCGATTGTTTAAACAATTTGGCGATAACCTGACGTTGTTAATTACTTTTTTATTTTAAACGCTATATTCTGACCCCGCAGGGCCTTTTTGTGACTCGCAGGGCTGGCTAAGCTGGCGCGCATGTTGACGCTTATTTGCCCGCAGTGCTTTATTAAGGCTAAAGGGTGTTGTTGCGTGACAGTTTGCATCCTCTGTAACCAATACATAGTCTCGTTTTATAACAACTACGTTATCAGGGGGGATGGTAGCGGTAACATCGTGTTCTTCTATAGTGTTGCTGTTTTAATCGGTACCGATAGCTGCGTAATTCATACCTGCAATGTCGATGTTGCTATGAATAATTATCTTGATATATTTGATCGAAAAAAGCTTGATTCGATTATTTTTCGTGTTTGTCAGCTTTGTAACAGTAGCTACTAT
This sequence comes from uncultured Spongiibacteraceae bacterium, assembly GCA_937969395.1. Taxonomy (GTDB): domain Bacteria; phylum Pseudomonadota; class Gammaproteobacteria; order Pseudomonadales; family Dasaniaceae; genus Oceanicoccus. The sequence continues at coordinate 3,255 of CALBVI010000380.1, forward strand.
AAACATGATGAAAGGAATTGATTCCGTCAAAGTCAGTGTTATTTAGACTGATTTTTTATGAGAATCGGATTTATTTAAAATAAATTATTGCGTATGTTTTGATAATGTCCATTTATTGCGGCATCAATATAAATAATAAGCATATTCAGAAAATATTAATGTTCCTATTGTTGGCTGGTGTAGCTATATTTAACTAATGTTTAACAAGTTACTAACAGTTATTAACTGCGTATCTTGATTTTTGTCAATGACTTTTTGTATGTTTGATTTTACTGTTAAATCTCTTCAGCCAATAGGGGGTCGCCAGATGAAAAATACAACAAGATTAATTACAAAGTCAGCTTTTATTCTGTGTTTGTTCTTTTCAATTTTTGTCAATGCTCAAGATGATGTTCAAAAACTCGCAGACAAATGGACGGATGCGTATAACGCTTTTGATGAGAAGGCCTTAGGTGATCTTTATACAAAAAATGCTCATCTCTATATTCATGGTTCGCCAATGTATATTGGTCGAGATGTGGTTCAAGCGTTTTGGAAAGATGATTTTGTCGTTGAGAATCCTAAAACGTTGCTTACAGTCACTCACAGTGTTCGCGGTTTCGATATGATTTTAGTACATGGAGATTATAAAGTTATTGATCGCAATACAGCTGATGTTTTAGGAGAGGGGCGATTTGCCCATATTTGGCATGATGTTGATGGTGAGTGGAAGTTAGACCAAGACTTATGGAATCAACCTTATGAAGAGTGATTTTATTTAACGGTTAACCTTTCAACTTGCAGCTGTTATGGCGGAGGGGTTAGGTGTTGGTAATATTGTATTTAATGCGAGATTGCCTTCAGCTATTTCCTCTGCCAACCTTTAAAGCATATTTCAAATACCAGCTATTTTTTAATAGCCTGTTTCTTTTACGTGATGGTTATTTTAGCAGATAACTTTGTCGCAGATAGTCTTATCAAATTTGTGGTTTCCATAATCAATAGTAAAAAACCAGTAGTAACAAGCTTTTCAAATTCAAAATACAGCTAACAGCATCTTCTGCCCTGTTTATAGATGTGTTGATTGAGAGTGGCTGTGTTCATAAAACATACGGAATCGGTTTTTGTGTTGATGATAGTGTCTATTTGACGATAGAAAGTTCATGTATTTGTCACCTAAGTGCGCCATCCAATTCTGTGAATAGCATCATACCGAAGCATATTTGACTTTGGGCGCTTACTATCAATAATGTCGGCGAAGCGTGTAGCATTGATTAACTTTGAGCTCTGAGTCTTGAACCTTGAGAAAAGCCAACTAAAAATTCGGCTTCACAGTTTTTATATCAAGATGAATGTAGGATGAGCATACTATCCACAATGGCCCTAGGTTTGCTGTTATCTTTCGTTAATAGGCTAATTGCTTGTTAACTGGGTAAGAGTTCATGGATATCTGTGATTACAGCTTTGGATAAGGTTTTTATTAAATCGCTATGATGACTTGGAGGCGATATGATAAACGGCTATAAACTAGAAAATACCCACAAATAAGCTTTTGCATTCGACAATATCATTAAGGACTTTTTTTTGTTACCCATTGACGATTTTTTACCGCAGATAATTGATCAGCTTATACCGGGAAAAAATCTGGTATTACAAGCTGAGCCAGGTGCAGGTAAGTCGACAGCTTTACCCTTAAGTCTTTTAACCGCAGAGGCGTTCTTAGATAAAAAAATACTCTTGCTTGAGCCTCGTAGAGTAGCCGTTAAATCAATTGCGGCATTTTTAGCAAAAACACTTAATGAGAATGTGGGTGAAAGTGTTGGCTACCAGATTAAAAATGAGCGCAAGGTTTCGAGCAAGACACGATTAGAGATCGTTACTGAGGGTATTTTAACTCGGCGTTTACAAAATGATCCGGAGTTATCTGAAATTGGTTTAATTATTTTCGATGAGTTCCATGAACGTTCGATTCATGCTGACTTGTCATTGTTGTTGGCACTCGAAATTCAACAGACGATTCGGGATGATCTTAGTTTGTTGGTAATGTCTGCAACGATTGATACTGAGCAGATTGCTAGCTATATGAGAGGTGATGAAGGCGAGGTTGATGTTATTTGTTGCCCCGGCCGAAATTATCCTGTGTCACTGGAATATACCAAGGCTGAGAAGGTTACCAGTTTAAATCGAAATCAAAAGGGCGCTAATAGGCCTAATATAAAGACTGATAAAAGATTGCTGACGCAGCAAATTATCAAAACGTTAAAAAATGTCTTTGCGTCTGATTCGATTGGCGACATATTGATTTTTTTACCCGGTCAGGCGCACATCAAACAGGCATTGGCTGAGAGCCAATCGCTTTTTTCATCAGACGTGAATCTTATCTTTTTACCACTTTACGGCGGTTTATCTCTTGCTCAGCAAGAGCGTGCATTAGTGCCGGACTCTGATGGTAAACGACGTATTATATTTGCCACTAATATCGCTGAAACAAGTTTAACTATAGATGGTGTTACCTGTGTCATCGATAGCGGCTTAGAGCGCCGGTTGGTTTATGACCCTGCAAGTAGTATGACGCGATTAACGACTGACTATATTTCTAAAGCTTCTGCGCAACAGCGAGCGGGGCGTGCCGGTAGAACTCAGGCGGGGGAATGTATCCGGCTGTGGGATGAAAGCCGACAGCGAACGTTGAGGGATTATCAAGGCGAAGAAATTCTAGCGGCGGACTTAACCGGTTTGCTGTTGGAGTTATCGCTGTGGGGCAGCACTGATTTTAACGAAATTAATTGGCTGACCCCACCACCACAAGCGCACTATGAATCTGCAAAAAATATTTTACTATCGCTGGGTTTAATCACTAGTGATTTTAAAATTACTAACTTGGGTGAGCGTGCTGTCGCTATAGGTTTGCCACCAAGATTGGCGGCAATGTTACTACAGGCGAACTCGGTAGAAGAGAAAGACATTGCTTGTGAGTTGGCGGCATTGTTGTCAGACCGCGATATATTCTTATCTAATAGCGGTACTGATGTTGTTGCACGCATAATGGCATTGCAAGATTACAAAAGTGATGCTGCGCAAGCGTTAAGGTCTTATCCATTAAATCGATCATCGGTTCAGCAATTATTGCTCAATGCAAAGTCATTAGCTCGACGCCTGTCATTAAAGCGTTCTGCTCTCCCCAGTTATTCAATTACGGTGTTACAGTCAACGGTAAGTCGATTATTGCTGCGAGCTTATCCGGATCGTTTGGCTAAAAGGCGGTCGATGAATTGCGGTCGCTATCAATTGGCGAATGGTCGCGGTGTTAAGTTGTTCGATGATGATGTTTTATTTGGCTGTGAGTGGCTTGTGGTTTGTGACTGCGATGCGCAAAAGCAGGACGGTCGAATTTATACGGCGGCGGCGATTAGTTATGACGACGTGCTAGATATTCTAGCGGATCAATTTGTCGTGGAAGAATCATTTCAACTTGATAGCCAGTATCAAAAAGTCATTGGTAGAGAAGTGACGCGCTATAGTGCGATTGAAATAAAATCGACGATTATCAGTCATGTGCCTCCTGAAAAATTTCAACAATGTGTGGTGCAATTACTGCGCGAAAAAGGTTTAGATAGTTTGCATTGGACTGCGCGCTGTGAAGAGTGGCTAGCGAGGGCAGAGTGGTTGAGTGAGTACTTATCGGATTTCCCTAAGTTATCAAAACAGCAATTGTTAGATAGCGCCGATCAGTGGTTGTTGCCCTATATCTCAAAAGTAACAAGCCTTGCTGCTTTGAAAAAGGTTAATGTTTATGACTTGTTATTGGGTATCTTGTCATGGAGTGAGCAGCAGCAACTGAATAACGAGGCCCCCATCGACTATAAAACGCCAAGCGGCAAGACTGTCAAAATTATTTATGATCGACAACAGGGGCCAACTGTTTCCGTTGTTTTGCAAGAAATGTTTGGTGAGTTAGAATCGCCAAAACTGGCCTCAGGCAAAGTGCCTGTTCGGTTTGAATTGCTATCACCAGCACGTCGTCCTATTCAAACGACCAGTGATCTGGCTAACTTCTGGCAAAGTTCATACTTTGATGTGGCGAAAGATATGAAAGGACGTTATCCCAGGCATAGATGGCCTGATCAGCCGCTGTTGGAAAAGCCCGGTAGCTCAAGAAAGCCTAGAAAATCTTAAAGCCTGGTGTCGAGTTTAGTTTAATTATGCTCGGTGCTTGTGTACCATTCCCGCCTAATCGTTTTACTGTGAATCTCAATCTAAACTTTGACTAAGCCTCGACGGATTAAAATTTTAAATAGGAATCTTTGTGACCTTGCCATTAGAAGCACTATTAAAAACAGCATTACATCCATTGCATCAACAGCTGGGTGCAAAATTGGTTCCCTTTGCCGGTTACGACATGCCTGTGCAGTATCCGCTGGGTGTATTAAAAGAGCACTTGCATACGCGTGCGGCGGCGGGCTTGTTTGATGTGTCTCACATGGGGCAAATTAAACTAACCGGTGACAATATTGCCGAAGCTTTAGAAGCGCTAGTGCCTATCGATGTGATTGATTTGCCAGTAGGTATGCAGCGATATGCTTTGTTTACTAATGAGCAAGGCGGTATTCGTGATGACTTAATGATTACTAACTGCGGTGATCATTTTATATTGGTAGTTAATGCCGCTTGTAAACAGGCTGATGCTGACTATTTACGCGCCAACTTGCCTAATACGATTCAATTAGAAGAGCTAAGCGATAAAGCGCTTTTAGCTTTGCAAGGTCCGGCAGCTCGTGAGGTGTTGACAGGTTTTGCGCCAGAAGCCGCAAGTTTAGTTTTCATGCATACCGCAACAATGATAATTGCCGGTGCTGAGTGCTTTGTTTCTTGCTCGGGTTATAGTGGCGAAGATGGTTATGAAATTTCTGTTGATAATGACAGTGCAATGCGGGTTGCAGAGGCGCTACTAGCGGAAGAGGGAGTTGAAGCCATTGGTCTTGGTGCGCGAGATTCACTGCGCTTAGAGGCTGGCTTATGTTTATATGGTCATGACTTGGATGAGCACACTACACCTATAGAGAGTAGTTTGTTATGGGCTATTTCAAAAGTTCGCCGTCCTGATGGCGCGCGTGCGGGTGGTTATCCTGGTGCTGATAAAATTGCGCAGCAGTTAAGTAGTGGTGTTAGCAAAAAACGCGTGATGTTAAAGCCTGTCGGTCGTGCACCGGTTCGCGAAGGTGCTGATGTCGTCAATACAGAGGGTGATGTTGTAGGGCGGGTCAGTAGCGGTGGTTTTGGTCCTACTGTTGGTGGGCCTGTGGTTATGGCTTATGTTGATCAGAAAGTGCTAAGCAGTGGCGATGATTTGTTCGCTAAGGTTCGTGGTAAATCACTGCCACTAGAGCGGGTATCCGGTGGCTTATTACCTTCTCGCTATTACAGAGGTTAGTTGTTGAGCTTAAGCGGGGTAGTTAGGAGGGGCAGTTAAGAAGGGCTGTAAGGGTTAATTGTTGAGGTAAGTTATTGAGTGTTGATGTGTGAGTAAGTTTTTCTACGGTGTTATCGAAGGCTTTTATGGTCGGCAGTGGAGTTGGCAGGCTAGAACTGACTACGCTGACTTTCTATCAAGACAAAACTTTGATTGCTATATTTATGCCCCTAAGGGCGATAGCTTTTTGCGTTCCCGTTGGCGCGAAAACCATGATGATAAAACTTGGCTGCAACTCACTCGTTTAGCAGGGGTTTATCATGAGGCCGGTTTACGGTTTGGTATTGGTTTATCGCCTGTCGGTTTAAATAGAAATTATAACAATGATGATAAATCTGCGCTTGTAGCAAAAGTTAAGCAGCTTAATGCCTTGGATGCGGATATTCTATGTATTCTATTTGACGATACTGAAGGTGGTATCGACGATATGGCGCAACGACAAATTACTATCGCAAAGGATGTTATGGCGCATAGTAATGCTAAGCAGTTTATTGTTTGTCCGAGTTATTATTCTTTCGATCCTGTATTGGAGGAAGTGTTTGGCGCTATGCCAAAAAATTACTTATCAGACTTAGCGCAGGGCCTACCAAAAGAGGTTGATATCTTTTGGACCGGCAATCAGGTTGTTTCAGAAAAGTATACTCAGCAAGATATAGAAAGTGTTCAGGCGATTATTCAGCGCAAACCGATATTGTGGGATAACTACCCGGTTAATGACGGCAAAAAAATTAGTGCTTTTTTACATTTGCGTCCCTATCAAAACCGCCCCTGGCAATTGAGTGAGTGGACGGCGGGGCATTTAGTTAACCCGATGAATCAGCCTATGCTGTCGCAATTAGTATTAAGTTCTTTAAGTGCACTTTATCAAGATCGTGATAACTATCGTCAAGAAAAAAACCTGGATGAAATGCTGGGTGCTTTAGCTGATAAAGTACTAGCGGCTTATATAAAAGATGATATGAGTTTGTTTCAAGATATAGGTTTGAATGAATTGGGTGAGCGGCAAAAAGAGCAATTACTTTCTCGTTATCAATCGTTTGATCACAGTGTTGCTAGAGAAATTGTCGATTGGTTAAGCGGTGGTTTTAAGTTTGATCCCGCTTGTTTAACAGATTAAAGCTTGACTGATTAACGATGAAAATTATGCCAAATATTAAAACTCTTTCCTTAGATTGTTCACCAGAGTCGTTTGTTAATCAATGCAGTAAAGAGTTGCTGGCAAGTGATCAGCATGAAATGTGGTTGTTGGTTAATTATCCCCTGCAGCAGTTTTGGTTAAGTGATGCGCCAGCTATTCGATTGGCAGCTTTTTATTGTTTGAAGCGGCAAGCTTCCTCTATTCATATTCAGTGGGCGGTGACTGATCAGGTCGATGAGTTGCCACAGGCGCTGGTTGCTGATGAGTCGTCGTCAAAAAGTTATGCCGAGATATGTACGGCCTTAAACCTCGCTTATTTTTCGACAGAGCAAGCTTTGCAGTTGCAGGCTATTAATATTGCCAAACCTTGGGGGCAAGAAATTTGGTATACCGGCATGGAGGAACGTGGTGTCGCTTTAGTGGCCGCGCAAAATTTACATGCACCTTTACCTTGGGTCTTGTCAGCATTGCCGCAACAGTTGTGCGGTGATCAATTACAGTCATTAGTCTTGTTAAAGATCCTCGATCCATTACCGCAAGCTGTATTTGGTGATTTGTATTTTGAATTGCATCAGAAAAAGCGTGAGGTTTATGTCGTCACCGCTGTTGATGAAAATGCATGGCCAGACGGCATTGGTGCGATTCGTTTTGGGTTTAATCAAGAGAGGCGAGCGAGTTACGTCTCCGATTTATTATTTCGTCAGGCTTTTGCTGCTGCAGTTAAGTCGTATCAGTTAGTGCGGCAACAGATAGATGTCTTGGTCGATGAACTGCGACAACGTGATGGTTTTGCGTTGAATCAGCCGGTTGCTGCGGATCAGCTTGAGGCGTGGCTGGCGGAAGTACCTATTGCGTTGTCTGTACAAGAGCGCGAATTGCGACAGCAAATGGATGTGTTCACCGATGATTTGCCATTATCTGTCGGTGATGTGGTAAAAGTCCCTTGCCTGACACCGCATTCATTGCAGCATGGCGTGCGAACGGTTGAGTTTCAAACCCCTGTCTACGAGCGCTTAATTGTCTCCTTTGCCCAAAAAGTATTAACACAGTCACATTGGGATACCGATAAAGCCTGTCAGTTAATGTCTATAGAGCAGCCAGAGCAAGAGAGTTTGTCTGTCTTGCGTGATGCTGCCGGTGTAAAAATAGAGCTGGTCGTTGAATTTGAAGATTTTTATGTGCATCGAGTGAGTTTGCAGCCGGG
>CALBVI010000381.1 GCA_937969395.1 uncultured Spongiibacteraceae bacterium
CACATCCGTCAATAGGAGAGACCATGCACGACAGCAAACTTTACCCCGTGCCCGAACACATCGCAGCGAATACCAATATCAATCAAGAACAATATCAAGCGATGTATCAAGCCTCAATTGACGATCCAGACCAGTTTTGGGCAGAACAGGCCAATAAGTTTCTTAGCTGGGATCAACAATGGGACAAAGTTTGCGAATTTGACTTCAACAAAGCCGAAGCCGCTTGGTTTATAGGCGCCAAACTTAACATCACCACCAACTGCATCGACCGTCACCTAGCCACACGCGGTGAGCAAACCGCCATCATCTGGGAAGGCGACGACCCCGAAGATCATGCTCATATCAGCTATAACGAACTGCATGAGCAAGTGTGTCGGCTGGCCAATGCGCTAAAATCACGCGGTGTAAAAAAAGGCGACCGGGTTTGTATTCACATGCCGATGATTGTTGAAGCAGCTTACGCCATGCTCGCCTGTGCCCGTATTGGCGCGGTGCACTCAGTAGTCTTCGGTGGCTTTTCACCCGAGGCCCTTAAAGACCGTATTCTCGACTCAGACTGCCAAATTGTTATTACCGCCGATGAAGGCATTCGTGGTGGTAAAGCTATTCCGCTGAAAGCCAATGTTGACCAAGCCGTTGCATCCTGCCCTAACGTACATACCGTTATGACGGTTAAGCGCACGGGGGGAGAAATTAACTGGCAGCCTGAGCGCGATCTTTGGTACCACCAAGCCATCGACGACGCCGACGCTATTTGCGAACCAGAATTAATGGACAGCGAAGATCCCTTGTTTATTCTTTACACCTCAGGCTCAACCGGCAAACCAAAAGGTGTTTTACACACCACCGCCGGCTATCTGCTACAGGCGGCAATGACCTTTAAATATAGTTTTGATCATCACGACGGCGATGTTTACTGGTGTACTGCTGACGTTGGCTGGATTACCGGCCACTCTTACTCGCTTTACGGCCCCCTCGCTAACGGCGCTACAACCTTGTTTTTTGAGGGCGTTCCCACCTACCCTGACGCTTCGCGTTTTTGGCAAGTTTGCGACAAACATAAAGTGACTATTTTTTATACCGCTCCAACAGCCATTCGCGCACTAATGGCAGTAGGCGATCAATTTGTCACCCCAAGCTCGCTATCATCACTAAGAATACTTGGTACAGTCGGTGAACCTATCAACCCTGAAGCCTGGGAGTGGTATTACAAGGTTGTCGGCAAATCGCGCTTACCCATTGTCGATACCTGGTGGCAAACCGAAACAGGCGCTCACATGATGACACCTCTGCCTGGCGCTACCGCTTTAAAACCCGGCTCAGCCTGTCAGCCGATGTTTGGTATCGTACCCGCTTTACTCGACGCGGAAGGCAATGAAATAGAAGGCGAAGGTGAAGGCAGCTTAGTGATTAAACGCTCATGGCCCAGTCAGATTCGCTCTGTATACGGCGACCATCAACGCTGTATCGACACCTACTTCAGCACTTATCCCGGCTACTACTTTACCAGCGACGGTGCTCGCCGCGATGCTGATGGTTACTACTGGATTACCGGTAGAGTTGATGACGTACTCAATGTCTCCGGCCACCGCATGGGCACAGCAGAAGTTGAAAGCGCATTAGTCTTACACCCCGCTGTCGCCGAAGCGGCTATTGTCGGCTATCCGCACGACATTAAAGGGCAAGGCATCTACGCCTATGTCACATTAATGAGCGGACAAGAGCCTTCGGATGAACTAAAAACCGAACTGATAAAGCAATGTGTAAAAGAAATTGGCCCCATCGCCAAACCCGATTTAATTCAGTGGGCACCGGGATTACCTAAAACACGCTCAGCTAAAATCATGCGCCGTATTTTGCGCAAAATTGCAGCCAATGAGTTAGATAATATGGGGGACACCTCAACACTGGCGGATCCTTCCGTGGTGGATCAGTTAATTGATAATCGGCTTAATCGGTAAACATAGTTAACAAGCACAGCTCGTAAAAAGAACAAAAAACGGCGTAATATTACTATTACGCCGTTTTTTGTTGCTAGTTGTAACGATAAAATTAGTCGAGATTAATGCGATATACCGTAGTAGTACCAGAGACCTCATTACCAACCACAATGTAATGCTGTTCCAAGCGAGAAAAATACTCAATGGATTCCGGACCTAGGTCACCGACGGCGGGATTATAAGTATCGTTATCACACTCACCATCATCCACCTCAGTACAAACATCAACGGTAAAATCACGGTTATTAATGTAATCAAGAAATACCGGCGCCGCTGGAATACTAATGTCGTAAACTGCAACACCACCCTGTCTTTCTAAGCCGATAAACGCGACTGTCATGCCGGCAATTTTTGCTACTTCAATCGCTTCAGGCTCAACACCTTTATCGTCGGAGCGGTTATCATTTTCATTGGTGTCGTTACTCGCATTCCAGTAATTACTCGTATTGGCACGATCCGATAAATCATTACCGCTATCGTAAATCCTGCTGGCATCTAAATCCCAAATCGAAAACGAGCGTGCACCAAAGGTATAAACATTATCATCAGCACCAACATTGACATTGTCCATAATCACTTTAATACGCCCAATAGCATCATCGTTAGCAATGGTTTCATCGCCATAAACTGACTCATCCATTAACGGGTGATCGCCATCAACATTTAAATCTTCACCGCGACCTTCATCGGTATAGGAGATACAGTCATCTTCTTCAGATGCATAGGCTGTAGAATCTTCTTCATCACCACCCGGGGCATAGTCATCGCCGTCCCAATCATGACCGGCAACATCACAAACCTCCTGTGTTGTATCATAAAGATATTCACGACCATCACCTTCGTTAGCCGAAACAATATAATCCGTACCATCAATGGTTACCGCAGCAATAGTGTCTGGCATGTAGTAACCCACTAACTGAGGGTAACTAGTTTGAGAAAACACATTGTCCTTGTTGGTTAAATCAAGCACCGCACCGTCGCCGCCATCAGCAACTGAAGCCCAGCTCTTGGTACCCAAACCATTAATTGATTCAACAGTTGCGGTCGCAATATCAATAGTCGCAAACGCATTATTTTCTTGCAGCGATACAATCACTTTACCGTCAGAAGTAATCGCAAGATATTCAGGCTCAAGATCCTGCGCAACACTTGCATTAAAAGGCGCAGGCAAACGCACATCTATTAATGTACCCGCTTGCGAACCGCCGTCATTGAAATCAGTAAATAAAACTTGAGTAACAACAGCATTAACATCGTCGGTACCCGCATCAAGATCAACGATCGTTACAGAGCCTTCAGGGTCAACAGAATAATCACCACTAGGCTGACCTTCGTTCGCCGTCAACAAATAACGACTATCGTCTGTCATCGCAACCATGTCAGGTAGAGCACCAGACGTATAGGTATTAATTAACGCTAAAGTATCTGAACGATAAAGCGCGACCACACCATCTAACTGCTGATTTTCATTTTCAATCGCAACAGCAATAACGCCGTTTTTAGCAACAACACTATTTGCACTACCAATATTAATATCCGCATGAGCTGCCGCCACACTTAAATCAATAACGCCACTTTTTGTTGGTGTGCTATCGACGTCATCTAAAGCCAACACATCAACGGTTTTCTCTTGCGCATTAATAACATAAAGCGAATCAGTACAACCATCATAAGAAACGATTTCCGCCGAAGAAGTATCAAATTCATTACCCGATACATAAGTGCCTACCACTTCTAAGCTGAAATTATTCGCCGTCACATCCTCACTCGCCAGGCTAACATCAACACAACTAATACCTAAATCTTCAATAGTATTATTGACGCCACTATCTCTATCATCACTACAAGCTGACAACACCAATGCAACAGCCCCGACTAACACTAATCTTTTAACATGCATACGCATGACATCCCCCTAATATTTAAAAAACCTAGCTTAGGGATTATTTATGACAAAAAACAAACAGTTCAATGACAAAATTCTTACAATTTTATGATTCCAACTACTAAAATTTTACTCAAATTAGTTTACTTAGTATTTATTCAACCTACGTTAAAACAATAAAAGTAATTTAAAAAATGGCTATAGAAGACAACGATAATCAACATGAATGAAAATTATTAGCTAACATCAATCATGTAAAAATAGATCCGTGATACTTTAAGTAACATCTGAATTGACAAACTATAAAAAATATCGAAATACTTGCAGCAGCCACCTCTCTCATCGGTAAAGTTATACCTCAGCAATCACTCTTAACTGGTAAATGTCGCTCCCCAAAAAAGCTCATAATCTTTTATTGAGCCAAAAATTTTGATCATACGTATATTCCCTATGAAATGTAAAATCACTTCAAACGGTCAAATTTATTAGCTCATTTCTGGCTAAAGTGACAAAACATACCTATATTTTCAAATACCGAATGGATGCACTTGGTAGATAGGGCAGGTTTGATACTGACCCTATGCTTTCGCTACGTTTTCGCTGTCTTTCGGAGTCATGACTAATGTTTAAAATATTTTCCCCTGGTATCTCGCTGATGAACAGCATGAGATACCCAGTAAAATTTGGATTAATCTCTGTACTCGCCACTATCCCCTTAATTGTTATAAGTTATCTACTACTCCACGACATCAATCAAGACGTCCACCATTTAGAAGACCAACGCAACGGCCTAGCGTATATTAGCGCTATTCGGCAACCGGTCGAATATTTACAGCAACATCGTGGATTGACTGCCACCTATCTCAATGGCGCGACAGATTTTCAACCGCGAATTATTGCCAAGCGTGACGATATTGATTCAGCCTTTAATCAATTGCTACTTCTGGATGCAAAATACGCTGCTGCCTACAATATAGAGGGCCAACTAAGCCGCCTATTAAATACTTGGGAAACCATTAAAAAAGACTCCTTGCAGCAAAGTGCCGCTGAAGCGATAAATTCACACACGGATTTTATTGAGCAACTACAAGATTTAACGTTAGTTGTTGCTGATGCCTCAAGCCTGTCGATAGAACCAAACTTAGATAGTAAATACTTAGCTCAAGTCATTTACAACGATCTATTAAAACTGACTGAAAATATGGGGCTTGCTAGAGCCGCGGCTTCCAGCGTTGCAGCTCAGAGAGAATTCACCGGACAGAGTTTCACCAACCTATCGGTTTACTCAAGTAATATTGT